>JBAUOG010000127.1:0-6737 GCA_049579625.1 Bryobacteraceae bacterium | reverse complement strand
CCTCTGCCTAGAGGGTAGGTCTCCACTACACGCTCTCTCGGAAATGTTTCATTGACCGGGATGGAGTTAGCTCGCCGATCCACTTGCTTCTACCAGAAAACTCCTCGCAACTGCGAAGGTTGGGCTAGCGCGGGAACCTATCAGCGGCCTGCCTGGGATCCCGTTTTTGCGAAACGAACTAGCCCCTGATGACCGACAGATTACGGCGACCCAGTGGCTTTGACCGCCGGCGATGAAAAGCCGAGACGAAATCTCGGCTCAGCTGGCTAACAGCCAGCGCCACGCCAAGTTTTCGGAAGAAATGGCTGAACCCACGGACGATTGCGTGGACGAACTCAAAATATTGAAGACACATGAGTTAACTCGAACTTGCGACCTCTTTTGACCACTGATTCTCTTTTTTGCGAAACGAACTACCCCTTGCCAGAGAAACTCAGCCAAATTTGAAAAGCCAGGCGCCGGTCACCCCGCCGACGGATGCCAAGCAGTTGCTGCCCTACAGATCATAGGATATGGTGGGGCGATGCGCCTTTCGGCCGAGGTTCTCCCCAAGTGACTGATTCCGTTGAGAAAATTACGGAGTTGGTTCGGTGACGCCGATTGGCGCTCGAAGCTCACGGTCGTGGCTCAATCGCGGTCAGCTTGCTGACGGGCGGGGTTGCTCTAAAAACACCGGTTGGCGGGTAAGATGGCTTACGCATCGTTCGGAGAGCCGGTCTGGGGACCCGCCCCACTTCGATTACTTGTGAAGCGGCCGACTTACACACCCGTTTTCATCATTGGTCGTTGTAAACTCCGGCGCTCATGATGAGATCTGTGCCGGAGTTTTGCTAGACGTCTTCTGTGGGATTCTGGTCGCCGTCCGGATCGTGGTCCAGGCCCGGCTCGTCGGGCAGGTTCTCCAGTTCCGACGCTTTTGTGGTGAAGCTTTTCAGGACACTGATGGTGGCGCTTGAACTGAATCCCGCGCGGCGCAGGCGGCGGAAGACCGAGGCTAGCTTCGCTTCGTCGTGCAGGTACTCGGTAAGATTCTTGCCGCGGAATTTGCGCTCGAGATAGGTGGCGGCCAGTACCTGCTCGTCGGTCGCGGCGAAGACGCGGTTCACTGCCCGCTCGGCGTTGGCCTGCGAAACGCGGCGTGCGCGCAATTCCCGTAGAATCCGCAACCTGCCAAGGCTGTCGTTCTCGCGGCGGTTCGCGGCGTAGGTTTCCGCGAACTTCTTGTCGTCGAGATAGCCGTACTCCTTGAGCTTGGCCATGACCTCGTTCAGGACGGAAACTGTCTCCGCTTTCAGGGATAGTTTTAATCGCATTTCACCCGCCGAATAGCCGCGATGTCCCAGCAGGCGCAGGGCGTAATCCCAGAGCCGGTCGGGGCCCAGCTTTTTGGGCGGACGTGGGGTGACCATGGCTTTGCGAAACGATTGCGAGTGTAGCACGGTCTAACCGTTGAAACCTTGATCCGGAGCAGTTTTCTGCGCTTTGGATTCTAACCGGCCCGGCACTTTGTTATTCGGGTACACTTCAATTAGGTCTGAAGGAGATTTATGGAAGACAAGAACGGGTTCGCCTATTTTCTGTTGGGATTGGGTGTGGGCGTGGCGGCCGGCATCCTATTGGCGCCGAAGGCGGGTGAGGAAACCCGCGAGCTGCTGAAGAACAAAGCGGGCGAGGGAGCGGATTTCTTGAAGTCGAAGGCCAACGATAGCGCCGAGTTTGTGCGGCGCAAGGGCGAGGATTTGCGCGATTCGGCCACAGATATTTATCAGAAAGGCAGAACGCACGTCACACGTCATAAAGAGAACCTGTCGGCGGCGGTCGATGCTGGAAAACAGGCTTATCGGGATGCGGTGACGAATTTTGAGCCGGCCCAGGGTGGCGAAGGAATCTAACCGCAACCGCGGGAGTTGTTGCAGGCTGTTTGGACGGGTATACCCAAGGGGCGTGCCCGTGACATTGCTGTAACCGGCGAACGCCGGTGGATTGATCGACTCCATGGATCAACAAAACCTGCTGGTTGTTATGACTATCTTCGTGGCGGTGGCCGCGGTGGCGCTGCTGATTGGCACGATTGCCCTGATCGCCATCTACATGGTGTCGAAGCGCACGGAGAATAAGGTCACAGATCTTATGCCGACGGTGATGCGCGTCCTCGCCTCGGCCGAGTCGACGCTGGCCGAGACGCGTACACACGTGGTCGAGATCGGCGCCAAAACCAACTCCATCCTGGACACCACGAAGGTGCAGGTGGCGCGGATCGATGAGCTTCTCAACGACGCCACAGTGCGCGCCAAAGTGCAGCTGGAACGCGCGGAAATGGTGCTGGATGACGCCATGGACAAGACGCAAAGCACGGTGGGGCTGATTCACCGCGGCATCGTGACACCGATCCGCGAAGTGCACGGCGTGCTGACTGGTTTGCGAGCCGCGATCTACCATCTAGGGCGCAGCCGGCGTCCCAGCGTGGAGAAGGTAACCGCCGACGAAGAGATGTTCATCTAGCAAGTGGGGACGGACTAGCGACCCTATCAATAGTTAAACAGCCGGAACGTGGGCATCCTGCGCCGGTCTGGGGACCCCCGATAAGCGCCAACTAACTTGAGCCGCAGTCGAATTAGATCGTAGCTTGGTCGATGGCATGGACAAAATGCGTCGGTCCGCTGGTCATCAGGCCGGAAGTCAATCGGCAGACATCTGAAACCAGTAGATGCCCTAGCCATCGTGTGCTCGCAGCGTCAAATAAACAGTGGCTCCCCGGCCTTCGCCATCGCTCGTCGCCCAGATTCGCCCGCCATAGCGCTCGATGACCCTCTTACAGATAGCCAGCCCAAGGCCGCTGCCCGAGTATTTGTCTCTGTGAAGGCGCTTAAACAGACCGAATATGTGCAGAGCGTACTGCGGGTCAAAACCGATGCCGTTATCGGCAATGCTTACGACCCAGTTGCCGTCGCTTCGCTCGGCCCCGATTTTCACTTCCGGGGGTACGTTATCGCGGCGGTACTTAAGCGCGTTTGACAGAAGATTCTGAAATACCTGTCCAAGTTGCTGCTCATCACCGATGACCATCGGCAACGTTTCGCAAGTGATCGACGCACCTGTCTCCCGAATCAGACCTCTGAGGGCTGTGGTTGCCTCTTCCAGCGACCGATTCAGATCCGTGGAAACGGCCAGTTCCTGTTCCGGATGAACGACGCGAGCATAGTCCAAAAGGTCCCTGATCAGCAGTTCCATGCGTGCCAC
Source organism: Bryobacteraceae bacterium (assembly GCA_049579625.1). GTDB lineage: Bacteria > Acidobacteriota > Terriglobia > Bryobacterales > Bryobacteraceae > CAJCIT01. The sequence continues at coordinate 3,497 of JBAUOG010000127.1, read as the reverse complement.
CCCTTCACGTATGAAGGCCGCGAACCGACTTGCCTGCTCGTCATCTCGCAGTCCGACACGTTCCAGCAATAATTCGGAGAATATGTTGATTGAGCGCAGTGGCTCCTTGAGGTCATGGCTCGCCACATAGGCGAACTCTTCCAACTCGCCGTTTACTCGTGCCAATTCCTCGTTTCGATTCTGCATCTCCCGTTCGGCGGCTTTTCGTTCGGTGATGTCCATCAGCACGCCAACCACGCATTCGACGTCGCCAGACTCGCTCAAAACGCTGGTGGCGCGGTCCTCCAACCAAGCCTCAGCATTCGTATCGGCCCGAGTGATGCGAAATTCGGAGGCGTAGGAGCCGCCTTCGCGGGCGACTCGCTCCACGATGGCTCGATGCCTGGGCACATCGTCCGGGTGGACCAGCGCGAAACCCTCGGCGGAACTGCGGACGGCTGTTCCAAAAATCGACATGAGATCGCCCGTGGAGACGACCGTGTCGCTCACCGGGTCCCATTGCCAGGCAACCATGCGTGTGGCTTCCAGCGCCAACCCGAGCCTAACCTCGCTGAGACGGCGCGCTTGATCAGCCTGCCTTCTCATGCGCACCAGCGAAAGGTGGGCATCCACACGCGCTAACAGTTCGCGGGCGGTGAATGGCTTAATCAGGTAATCATCCGCGCCGGCGTCGAGGCCTTCGACATACGATTCTTCACCGGCCTTTGCGGAAAGCAGAATGATGGGAAGAGTTTTGGTCCGTTCGTGAGCCCGAAGACTCTTCAGCAGCCCAAACCCATCGAGTTCGGGCATCATTACGTCCGACAAGATAAGGTCGGGCGGATTGGCAACAGCGGCGGACAGGGCTTCCCGCCCATTCGACACGGCGATTACTTCGTACCGCTGTTCCAGGAGCCGCCGAATATACTCGCGCATGTCGGTATTGTCGTCGGCGAGCAGCACACGGCTGCGGGCCTGGCTGACACTTCTACTTTCGATTTCACCGGCTGCGTTCCCTTGGGTTGAGATCGCTTCCGGCAGCCAACGAAGAGCCTCTTCGACATAGGCATTCGCTTGCTCTGAGGCTGAGCCGAGGTCCTTTCTGGTTTCGATTCGGTTCGCCGGCAGATGAGCGGTGCCGAAATCAAGGGAAATCGTGAACGTGGTTCCGTGTCCTAAAGAACTCTGTACCGACACCTCACCTCGATGGAGTTTCACTAACTCATTTACCAGCGCGAGCCCGATGCCCGTTCCTTCGTGAGTGCGGCCTTTCGTGTTCTCCACCCGATGAAAGCGCTCAAAGAGTCTCGGCAATTCACGGTCTGGAATGCCCGCGCCTGTGTCGGTCACTGAAAGCTCGACTTTCTTGCCATGCTCTTGCAGCCTTACCGAGACGGAACCATCGAGGGTGTACTTAAAGGCATTTGAGAGGAGGTTAAGGAGAACCTTTTCCCACATGTCGCGATCAACATAAACGGGTTGAGTAAGAGGCTGGCAATCTACTATGAACTGCAAGCCGGCGCGCTCCATCGCCGACCGAAAAGTCGAAGCCAGGTCGGCTGTAAACGCGGCCAAGTCGGTGGCCACATAACTTGCCTGCATTCGACCTGCCTCGATTCGCGAGAAATCGAGCAGAGTATTAACCAGGCGCTGGAGGCGCAGGCCGCTGCGATGAACCACCTGCAACATGTGGCGGTGTTCCGGCTTGGCGCTGCTGTCCGGATCTGCCAGCAGATCCTCGACCGGGCCCAGGAGTAGGGTGAGCGGGGTTCGAAACTCGTGGCTGACGTTCGAGAAAAAAACGGTCTTTGCCCGATCCAGCTCGGCAAGAGCTTCGGCGCGGCGGCGCTCCTCTTCATAGGCACGGACATTTGAGAGTCCACCCGCCAACTGGCCGGCAATCAGCTCAAGGAATCCGCCGTAGGCTTCATCGTACTTGCGATATGGATTGATCCCGACGACGAGGAACCCCGCCGGCCGATCGTGACCTTGCTGGCGAATGGAAACCACCGCCGCTTGTTCGGGCGGACGATCCCAGGCCCCACTCGGCAATGGCTCTTTGCTCCGTCGATCACCGAGTCTATCCACCACTTGAGATCGGGGGCGATTGAGCATCTCATCTGCCGGCCAAGGCCAGTTGTCGCCTGGCCCGATGCGGCGCGGAGCAGCCAAGTGTCCGGTTGGCATTCCAGTACAGGCAGCGAGCCTCGCACCGCCATCACCTTTGTAAAGATACAGCAACGCAAAAGGCAGATCCTTCGGATTCCCACCCAACTGCTGTTCGACGGCGATCAATACTTCGCGCTCAGAGTTCGACGAAGAGAGTGCGGCCGCCAGTTCCCGAAGTGTCGTCATCCGGCGCTCGCTAAGAATTCGCTCCGTCTCTTCCGTCACCACGCACAACATGCCGCACACCTGGCCACTGTCATCGGCCAGAGGGCTGTATGAAAAAGTATGGTAAGTCTCCTCAGGGAAGCCGCTGCGTTCAAGGAACAGTAATAGGCCCTCGTCGTAGGTGGCTTCTCCTGTTGAGATAACGGTGTGGATTCTGGGCCCAATCTCGTGCCAGATTTCTTTCCATACTTCTTTCGCGGGACGGCCAAGGGCCCACGGGTGCTTAATGCCCAAGGTCGGACGATAAGCGTCGTTATACAGAAATGTCAGCGACTCGCCCCACCCCATCCACATGGCGTAGCGGGATGTCAGAAGAATGTTGGTAGCGGTGCGCAGGCTTTGCGGCCAAGTTTCAGGAGTTCCCAGGGCAGTCTGCTCCCAGTCGAACGACCGTAACAGGCCACCTATCTCCCCTGCTTTTGGTAAGAAACTGGGCGCAAAGCTCTGAGTACTCACGTTCACCCTCTGATCGAACTCTTTTTGCAGCGACGGTTTCGTCTCCCGCGATCCAGAGACAGAATCAGCGTCTCCGTCCATGGCGACAACTCAGCCGCCAATGTGAGTAGCAACTGACAATGATGATAGCCACAGGATCAGTTCTTCGTTACTAGAGGTATTTCTAGTAACACTTCCGCAGCGCCCAGCGGTTTTACTAGGGTGGGGAGCTGCCGCAAAAGCAGGGTTAGGGCGGCGGAAGGGAAATGAATTGACGATTTTCATTCCCCCGGACCAGACACGTTATCAATCACAATCGGTCCGTTTAGAGATTTGAGCCCGACGACCGGAGTTCCTTGGCCGAAACGGTAAATAACGCGTCCAGCCTCCTCACGATGCACGATTCGCGACTTAATGTCGGCCCGGCAGATGAACGCCACATCTTTCGCCACACTGGCTTCGAAGCAAGAGGCAAATCCTTCCGGGATTAGCGCTCGCATTGGTCCTTCCGACACGGCATCCAGGACACCCTTGAATTCCTGTGACGTGAACTTCAGGTTATTTCCCAGCCCGCGGAGAGCCGTACAGACCCTTGATGGCCCGCGTAGTCGACGATTCCTTCTTTCACTCGGGCGTTCACCTGCGGTCCCACATCAAGTATCGTGATCCTCGCTTGGGTTGTTTCGATG
>JBAUOG010000126.1:0-2259 GCA_049579625.1 Bryobacteraceae bacterium | reverse complement strand
AAGTCTATACGGAAGATCTGGAACTGGGTCGTTACTTTCAGGTACAACCAAAGGGCACATACAGGCTCAGAGTCAGCCGGGACTTCGGTAGCCCTCCGTTGACAGTAGTTTCTAATGTCCTGGTGATCAAACTGGATTGAGCAGCTATCGGAGACTGCGCGGTGCTCAGCTGCGGAGTGCGCCGACCGACCCGGTCGTGACCGCTGATCTGCCACGGAATGGCATAGAAGATTCAGGACGATAACGCCGTTTACCGTTCCTAATCCGGAGAGGAGGCTGTGGACTGGCCCAGGAACCACGTGCAGGCTCAAGCTTCGAGGTTCCGTTTAAGGCACCAAGGACCCCGAGGAACTCCAACCATTCCACGACTACTCGGCCGCGCGCCATCAATGGCTCACGCCTTTCGCCCGCAGACACTAGAGTGACTACCGCACGGGGTCCCAGGTGTCGGCCTTGATTCCCTTTGTGCGCGCCTCAGGCACCGCAGCAACTCCCGCCGGTATCCAGGAGCAGTAGGAGTGTTCGTCGTTGTTGCAGTCGTTCGGGTTTATCTGCAGCTTCCGCGTACTCGTTTCCAAGGAGCTCATTTCATCTGCAGCGAGGAAAGCCATCCCATGATCCGATTCGCCTCGGCCCACTTGAACCGAATAGACCAGACGCAGAAACTTAAAGGTTGGCGGAACCTGAAAAAGCACGGTGCCAGGACGAGACTCGGAGATCGTTTGGTCGTTCTTGCGGACCTCACCGTACACGAACTCGATCCGGACGCCTCCCCCCTCGCGTGGTTGAAAACTGTAGAAGTCGACCTCGAGTCCTTCAAGGTCCTTATCAGCCGACAGTGAAATTGTATTGCCAGTCACCGCAGGCGCCGTGGTCTTCAACTGATAGCCGCCAGATCTCAGCAGGGGAACTGTCACGCGCAACCGCCAGTCAGCCTGAAGGTCGATATAGTCGGCATCCCAATTGCCTCCCGAAGGCGGTAAATCAGGGGGAGTCTGGTCGGCGATTTGAGGCGCTACAGGTAACGCTGGCGCCGGAGGAGAGGCTATGCTTCGGGCTACGGGCGCGGCGCAGCTCACGAGAGCTGTGGCACCCGCGACGCAGGGTAACCCGTGGACAGTATCCGCGTTTACTAGGTTTCTTCTGTCCGCTAATCCGGTGCTGGGTCCAAGGGGATTGCATACGAAAGGCGCATATATCGGTCCTAATCGGAAGAACTTCCAGATCTCGGCATCGCGAGGCGGGCGGGCACTTGAGCGGCTTAGCCGTTTTCCGTCAAGTTGACGTGATTGTTACATCACGAGAGCAATCTCCCACAAGGCCGTGTCGGCCGAAGGGCGCGATTGATACTAGGAAGTCCTTTACGAAAAGATGCGCCGCAGCCAATTCTTGCGGCGGCCCTCGGGGCCAGGGCCCCCGGTGCTTGATGGCTGTTGCCGTTCCGCGCCGACCGGTTCGCTCGCTGGCGCTCGCCGCGGCTCGGTCCGGCGAAACAGCTCCATGTGGACGGGATGATCATTCACAACTAGACTGGCGCCGATTACATCTTCGCCTTCGTTGCGTACGCCCGGCCCGACTCCCAGCGATGGAAACGACTCCAGTGAAGCACTCGCGGCGGCGTCCAGCCAACTCGAAATCTGTTCTTGCGCAATTGATCCCGGGCTCTCTGTCGAGGGCTCCAGCGCATCGATGGTGCAGCTCTTGATGAGCTTAGGCCAGAGTTTACGGAGCGTTTCCGACTTGTCGAACAGGTCCACACCCGCGATGCGGCCACCGATAACGAACACCGCGCCATTGCACTCCGCCGGCGCTGAAAGTTTCTCCAGCGATTTTTCAAGTTTCCTGTCGTAGTTCCGGAACATGTCCTGCAGCGCGTCCGATGGGGAACTTGAACCCATCGTCTCTAGCTTTCGGGATACCTCCTGCCAGACGGCCGCCTGATCAGCGTTCGGCACACCAGCCCGCCGATAGCTCTGCGCAGCCTGCCCTGCCATCATGGCTCGGAGCTTGTGGTGGGACGAGCTGTGCGCGCTTGAAAAGATTGCGCTGCGATATCCCCAACGGCCGCGCTCCACGCACGTCACGGGCAGCGGCATCTCGCTCTGAGGGGGAACCATGAGGCTCGTGTTCACCACGCGGTTCTGCTTGCATCCGACCAGCTGTTCGCCCGCCATCACGAACACCATATGCCCTGAGCCGTTGATGATCTTGATGCGGGGCACCTGGCCAGTCTCACTGAACTCAGTGACCTCAATACAC
>JBAUOG010000125.1:0-3337 GCA_049579625.1 Bryobacteraceae bacterium | reverse complement strand
GATGAAAGAAAACACGAACGACAGCCACGCCGTTGTACGATTGCGATTCAATGTGCTCAATGTCATTGACCGTGGTCGTCAGCGATCGTTCACTAATGGTGACGATGCGCTTTTCCATCTCCTCCGGCGAAATTCCGGCATAGCTCCACACCAGGCTGACCACCGGTATATCGATGTTCGGAAAGATGTCCGTCGGCATAATGAAGACCGCGATTCCGCCAAGAATCGCGATCAGTACGGACATGACAACGAATGTGTAGGGCCTGCGCAGGGCAAGCCGGACGATCCACATACACTAAACTCCCGAACGGTGAGGCAGGCTCGTTATTTTGGGCCTAAGAAGCAACGGCGAACGACACACGCTCTACGTTACGCCGCTCCCGACTTAAGTCGTTGATGAACGTGGCCTTACGATGTACAACTGCTCCGCTCCGGCAACCTGGTTTGGCCACTCACGCGGCTTTCAAGCGACGGCAACAGCCCAAGCCATCCGCCGGCAGCAGAGTCGGCGGCGCCAGTCCGTGCTCTTTCCATCATAGCGGTCCGGCAGTTCCAGTCCGGTTCTCTCTCGCCGCGTTCTTCCGAAGACTCGACGTGGCGCAGGCTGTTAGTCTGCTGAGCCGAGAGACGGTGATGAAAAAGCCCGACAACGGCGGAGCGAAACTGGCATGCGTCATGCAAACTCTGGCGCGGACGGTTGTCCACAAGTTGGATCACCAGACGCGGCAGGCTTTGGCGGGGTCGGCGAACATCGGGTCGCCCTGCTTGCAGCCGAACGCGGTGCTGAACTCCGGCATATTCTGCACTGTGCCGTTGACGCGATAGGGACCGGGCGAGTGCGGATTGGTGCGCAGTTGCACTCGCAGTGCCTCTTCGCGCATATTCAGACACCAGATCTGGCCAAAGCCCAGGAAGAATCGCTGTTGCGGAGTGTAGCCATCCAGGCTTTCGGAGGACACCGTGTTCTTTTCAAGGCTGGTCATCAGCGCCATGTAGGCGAGACGCATGCCCGCGTTGTCGGCGCCGTTCTCACCGAGAGTGAGCTTGCCGTTGATGTGTACGTCGGAAAGCGGTGCAAAACCAGAGTACTCATCGGAGATGCAATCGACGCGCTGCTTGAACGCGGCGGCATCCTGCGGCGTCCACCATTGGCGCAGATTACCGTCGCCATCGAACTGGCTGCCCTGGTCGTCGAAGCCGTGGGTTAGCTCATGACCGACCACCGCGCCAATGCCGCCGAAGTTGACGGCCATGTCGGCGCTGGCGGTGAAGAAAGGCGGCTGCAGAATTCCGGCTGGGAAATTAATGTTGTTCTGCTGCGGGCTGTAGTAGGCGTTTACCGTGGGCGGGGTCATGCCCCACTCCAGGCGATCGACCGGCTGGCCGATTTTGTCCAGCCTGCGCTTTACCTCAAACTCGCGCGCCCGGTCGGCGTTGCCGGTCAGGTCGCCCGCAATGACTTTCACGGAACTGTAGTCGCGCCACTTTTCGGGGTAACCGATTTTGTTGGTTACTTCCTTCAGTTTCGCGAGAGCCTGCTGCTTGGTGGCATCGCTCATCCAGCTGAGCGAATCGATGTCGGTCGCCATGGCGCGCTCAATCAAGCCAACCATCTCCAGGGTCTTTTGCTTGCCGACCTCGCCGAAGTACTTCTGGACGAACTTTTCGCCGAGCGCTTCGCCCAGGCTGCGGTCGGTCAAGGTGATGCAGCGCTTCCAACGCGGCCGAAGCACTTTGGCGCCGGTGAGGGTTTGACCGTTGAAGCTGAAGTCTTCATCGACAAAGGCCTTGCTGAGCAGCGGGGCGTTCTCCGAGATGTAGTGCGCAGCGAGGTAGACTTTAATGACATCCAGCGATGTTGAGTCCAGAGCCGAGTTCAAGCCCTTGAGAAAGTCGGGCGTGCTGACGTTGATGATTGGAAACGCGGGCGTGGCCCGAGCCTTCAAATAGTCGTTGAAGTCGAAGCCCGGCGCGAGCTTGGTGAACTCGGCCACCGGCATCTTGTGAACCAGCAAATGGGGATTACGGCGGCTTACGTTATCGAGTGAGACCTTCGCCAGCGTCGTTTCGAATTCGAGGATGGACGCGGCATTGGTGTCCGCCTTGGCGGCGGGCTCACCCCCCAACTGCAGCAGGCGGCTGATATGCGCCTGATACTTGGTTCGAAGCTCCACCGACTTCGGATCGGTGCGGAAGTAGAAGCCCCGTTCGGGCAGACCGAGGCCTCCTTGATCGATGTCAGCGATGTTCATGCGCGAATTATCCGGATCTGCTTCTGGACCAAAGCGGAACAAAACTTGGACGCCCTGGTTGTGGAGACGGGCCACCTCGGCGGGCAGATCGCTCTTCTGGCTGATATTCCTGATACGTTCCAATACGGGCTGGATGGGTGCAGAGCCCGCTTTATCAGCGGCTGCTTCGTCCATACAAGTGGAATAGAACACGCCAACCTTCTGATCGAGCGAAGAGCGGTCGACATTGCGGCTGGCGTCCTCGGCGACTTCGCGCAGCTCGGCCTGGTTGCGGTCGGCAAGCTCCTGAAACCGCCCCCAGGACGCAAATTCAGGCGGGATGGGGTTGCTCTTGGCCCAGGCGCCGCAGGCGTACTGATAGAAGTCCACACAGGGGCTTACGCTCTTGTCGATGGCCTTCAAATCGATCCCGCTGGAGGGCGTCGTGGTGGTGCTTTCGGCAGCGAACAGGCACAGCGGGGAGATGCAGACCACGAAGAGGAGGGACGGTTGCAGTTTCATAAGGTTGGGCAGAGTTGTTCCGGGGAGGCAACGCCACTCTCTAATGACGACACAAACGGCGGTCAAGTAACTGGCCGCCTTGGGTTTGCGGTCATCCGGCTTCCACCTGGATCTTGGTGATCGACTGCGGCGATTGGCTCCAGGCTTTGAGGGCGGAGGCGGCTTCTCCAAAAGGCGCGGTCGCGGAAATGGAGCTTTCGACGGGGGGGCGGCCTTTCTGTGGCATTTCAATCACGGCCGGAACTCGCCCAGCGAGTTGCGCAAGCTGAGAATATCGAGTTCTCTCAAAATAAACAGAAGCCGGCTAGTACTCGAGCCGGGTATCTAAACCGGTTCAAACTAAAGATTTCGTGGCACATTCCGGCCCGATTTGGGGTAAGATCTTCTCAGACGTGAACGGTCTACCTGGTGTACGGGCCGTGATGAACAGCACAAATATTCGTGTATGTTGTTCATTTTAACGGAGGATACGCAAATGAAGGTGATCTTTACGAGGGTGGCGCTGGTACTGGCGTTTAGCGCTTCGAGTCTGCTAGCCGGTACCGTTTCGTATTCCCACACAACGCCCACTCAGACGGCGCCAT
>JBAUOG010000124.1:0-5817 GCA_049579625.1 Bryobacteraceae bacterium | reverse complement strand
CTTCGAGTACGACCGAACATTGAGGCTAACACTGGATTCAGTGTTCCAGCGCGTACATCCCCAGGATAAGGCGCTTTTTCAGCCGGTCACCGATCGCGCAACCCAGACTGGCTCTGACTTCGAACATGAGTATCGGTTGCTGATGGAAGACGGGCGAGTCAAGCACGTCCACGCGATCGCTCGGGCGGTACAGAATGCATCTGGCGACCGCGAGTTTGTTGGTGCTGTGACCGACATCACCGAACGCAAGACCGCCGAAGATAAGATCCGTCGCCTGATCGACGCGGGCATTCTGGGGATCTTCATCGGGAACATCAAGGGTGAGATAGTCGACCCCAACCAGGCGTTTCTAGAAATGGTGCAATACGACCGTCGGGAACTGGTCTCGGGTCGATTGCGCTGGACGGATCTGACGCCGGTCGAATGGCGCGAACGCGACGAGCGGTCCCTTACAGAGGCACTCGCAACCGGGGTCTTTCAGCCATATGAGAAAGAGTTTCTCCGGAAGGACGGCACCCGCGTGCCCGTTCTGATTGGAGGCGCGCTGTTTCAAAGTGCGACCGAAGGCGTCGTGTTTGTCCTCGACTTGAGCGAACAAAAGTGGGCGGAAGAAAAGATCCGGCAGCAGGAAGTGGAGTTCCGGCAGATTCTGGACTTGGCGCCTCAGCTTATATCGGTATACGGGCCTAATCGTGAACGTCTTTACGCCAACCGCGGCATGCTCGATTACCTCGGTCTTAGTCTCGAAGAGTGGCGGCGGAGATTTAAGTTTGGTGACTCCCTTCATTCTGATGACTGGGAGCTGGCGACCCGCCATTTTGATCTTTCTGTCTCTAGTGGGGCTGGTTTCGAGTTAGAGTTGCGCCTAAGGAAAGGCGATGGAAGTTATCGCTGGTTTCTCGCTCGTTGCAACCCTGTGTGCGACGACAAGGGACAGGTCAAGCGTTGGTATGTTGCGCTTACGGATATCGATGAGCGAAAGAGAGCCGAACAGAAACTTCGGCAAGAGAACGTTGCCCTTCGCGAGGAGATCGATAAGGCTTCGATGTTCGAGGAGATTGTCGGCGCGTCGAGGTCACTGAAGGCCGTTCTTTCCCGAATCGGCAAAGTCGCTCCGACCGACTCGACCGTTCTGATTACCGGGGAAACCGGTACAGGCAAAGAACTCATTGCCCGTGCCGTTCACAAACGATCCCAAAGATCTTCTGGCCCCTTCATTAGCGTGAATTGTGCCGCGCTTCCGCCCACGCTGGTCTCCTCGGAATTGTTTGGCCATGAAAAGGGAGCTTTCACGGGAGCCACGCAGCGTCGGTTTGGCCGCTTCGAAATGGCTGATGGCGGAACGATTTTCCTGGACGAAGTGGGCGAACTTCTACCCGACACGCAGGCGGCTTTATTGAGAGTGCTGCAGGAACGGGAATTCGAGCGAGTGGGCGGAGGGCAACCTATCCAAGTCGATGTTCGTGTGATCGCTGCCACGAATCGCGACTTGAACGCTGCGGTCGCGAATGAGACCTTCCGCCAGGATCTCCTCTATCGGCTGAATGTCTTTCCCATCGAAGTGCCGCCCTTGCGCGAGCGGAACGACGACATTTTAATGCTGGTCGAGTATTTTGTGCAGCGCTACGCCAACCGGGCGGGCAGAAATATCCGATCGATTGACCAGAAGACCTTGGATCTGTTGCAGTCCTACGACTGGCCTGGCAACATCCGTGAGTTGCAGAACGTCATTGAAAGGTCCATCATCCTGAACTCCACTGATGTTTTTTCAGTTGATGAGCAATGGCTTTCTAAAAGGACTTCGCCGCAGCCATCTAGGGTTGAAACGTCGCCGGCTTTGAATGTTGAGCCGCGAAGCGAGCGGGAGATTATCGAGGCGGCGCTCGCTGAGACGAGGGGCCGGGTTTCTGGACCGTCCGGGGCAGCGACTAAGCTTCGAATTCCACCATCGACCCTCGAAACCCGGATTAAGGCGTTGAAAATCAACAAGCAACAATTCAAGTTCGGCTAAAGGCCCTCTCCCACAGCTCCAGTCTGCGGGATTCGCGGAATTAACGGAATTCGCGTAATTCGCGGTAGCAACGCCGTATTCCATCGCCGTCTTTCTTTATTTTCATTAACTTGGAAATGGCCCGAGTCGTGCTCCTCCTGGACTGAGGGCGACGCAGTTGAGCTGCAGAATCGACCGAGGTGTTAGCACTGAAAACCCCGTGGTGTTGTTCATAAGCGGCCGGATTACAGGAGAACATGTCGACATGCTTCGGGACGTGCTGAAACAGGAAACGGGCGGCTTCGTCATCGATCTAAAAAACGTTCTTCTTGTTGACCGAGAGGCCGTCAAACTCCTGGCTCTCAGCGAGGCCAACGGAACGGAACTCAGGAACTGCCCGCCCTACATCCGTGAATGGGTCAAGAGAGAGAAGGAGAACACGTGAAGAGGTCGTCCGATTGGGTACCATCGCTTCGATCTCATTCCAAAGGACCAGTTTGCGATTCTGCTCATTCTTCCTACAGCCTCTCCGATCGTATGCCTACCCGAATCGCCGAGGAACTGCCCATATGCTCTGACGAAGAGAATCTCGATCTTCGCGAAGAGATTGTCGCGACCTCGATGTTCGAAGAGATCGTGGGTTCCTCCAAGGCGATCTGCCGCGTGACGGCCCAGGTCAACAGGGTTGCTCCTTCCGACGCCACGGTTCTGATCACGGGAGAGAGTGGCACTGGAAAGGAGTTGATCGCTCGCGCGATTCACAGAAGGTCGGGACGTTCGCAGTTGCCCTTCTCTCGGATGAACTGCGCCGCGACTCCACCGTCGCTGATTGCGGCCGAACTGTTCGGCTACGAGAAGGGTGCATTCACCGGCGCAAACGTGCGCCGTGCCGGACGCTTTGAAATCGCCAACCACGGGACGCTTTTCTTGGACGAGATCGGTGACGTGCCTGCTGAAACACAAGTCGCGTTGTTGCGCGTGCTTCAAGAACGTGAATTCGAGCGGGTCGGGGGCACTCAAAGTATACCGATCGACGTTCGCGTGATCGCCGCAACAAACTGCGATTTGGCGGCCGCAGTCCGCTCCGGCGAATTTCGGTTGGATCTGTTCTATCGGTTGAATGTCTTTCCGATCCATGTTCCCGCCCTTCGCGAGCGCCCAGAAGACGTCTCGTTGCTCGCCAAATACTTCATCGGACGTTATGCGGCGAAGCTGGGCAAGAGGATTCGAAGGGTAGACGATCGCACCGCAAAGCTTCTTGAGACTTACAACTGGCCTGGCAATATCCGGGAACTTCAGAATGTGATCGAACGCGCCATGATCCTCTGCGATACGGAAACGTTCTCCGTGGAGGCGGCGTGGTTGCAGCTGGAACCGGAGCCTTGGGTCGGCCTGCAGCCGGTATTAGTGGACCATGAACGAGAACTCATCGAAGCGGCGCTTGCAGAAACACGCGGCCGCATTTCGGGTCCGGGTGGAGCTGCCAGGAAGCTAGGAGTTCCCAGGACGACACTCGAATCCAAAATCAAGAGCTTGCGGATTAACAAATACGGCTATCGGTTTGATGCTCGCGAGTTCTCATCGAAATTGGGATAAAAGAGGTGGCTAAACAAGGAGTAAGCCTATGACCATTTCGGATCTGATCCGATTGAGTTCACGGCCATGGTTACTCCTATGCCTGTGGTCAGTTGGCGGCGCGGTTGCCGGCGTGAGTGTGGCCGGCCGGCCAACTCCGCGTTACGAGGAAATACAAGTCAGCACAGCGCCTGAGCCTGTCAGGTTACCGATTGTCGAGGCGACAGACAACCGCTTTTTGCGCCTCTCCACGACCGAAGGTGTGTCGCAGACAAAAGTGGATCAAATGGTGCAGGACAACAAGGGTTTTATGTGGTTTGGAACCAGATATGGACTGTACCGCTACGACGGCTACACCTTTAAGATCTTCGTCCGCGATCCAGGAAATCCCAATAGCCTCGATGGCATTGTTGTTCGAGCTCTCTTCAAAGATCGCGATGGTGCGCTTTGGGTCGCATGCGATCAATCGCTGAATAAGTTCGACGAGAAAACGGAGACGTTCACGCGCTATCTGATTCCACTGGCCACTCAGATCACTCAAGACACTGCGGGACTGTTGTGGTTAGCGACTCACGGCGGCTTGTACAGCCTGGATCCGGCGTCAGGGCGCATTCAGCGCTATTCCCATGATCCGAATGATCCTTCGAGCCTCAGCAGTAGTGACCTCTCATACTGCGGCGAAGATAAGGAAGGCAGGTTCTGGGTTGCGAGTAATGGAGTGCTCGACGAGTTCGACCGTAGAGCAGGGAAGGTTACGAGGCACAACATTCTGCCAAATGTGCCGGGAGAGTTTAGATTTTACGAGGATCGATTCGGCACCTTCTGGATCGCTCACAGCTCCCCCAATCCGTTGGCCGTTTTTGACCGGAAGAGCAATACGCTGACCCGATATGCGTTTCCCGAGCGCGATCCGACCGTAACGAGGGTGGCCGCAATGCTGGAAGACCGGGACGGCGAACTCTTGCTCGCGACTCACGGGCTTGGTTTGCTGAAGCTGGACCGTGAGCGACGACAATTTATCCGTTACGGCAACATAGCTAGCGATCCTCAAAGTCTTCCCCAGGACAAGCTGGACGCCCTATTTGGGGATCGAGAAGGAAACATCTGGGTGGCCCCGGGTAGAATGGCGCCTGCGTTTCTTACTACAAAGCCACCGTTTTTTAAGAAACTGCCCAAGGTTCCGGGCAGTAACATTGAACCGTTTGTGGCCGGCCTGTATCAGGATCGTCAGGGTACCCTCTGGATCGGAACCCCCGAAGCGCTCATCCGATTCGATAGCGGGAGTAAGCGGATTACCCCATACCGGACCAGCGGACCAGGAGTCGGTACCGATGCGATCTCGATTCGTGAAGACGGCGCTGGCAATCTCTGGGTTGGCACGTACGGCCATGGGCTTCACTGTTTCGATCCCCGAACAGGGAAATTCAGGACCTATCGGCACAATCCGGCGGATCCGTACAGCCTCAGTAACGATATTGTTATGCGTTTGCTCGTCGACCATAACGGAATGCTTTGGGCCGGAACCGGTGACGGTCTGGATCGGTTCGACGCGCGGACTGAACATTTCGTCACATATAAACTCGAACCACAGAGCAGCGTGCTCATTCTGGAATTGATCGAGGAACGGGACGGAAAGATGTGGATTGGAACAGAGTCGTCAGGTCTTCGCCATTTCGATCCGGTGACTGGCCAGCAAACGATTTTCGAACATAAAACGAGCCGTCCGGGCACGTTGAGCGACAACCGCGTGAACTCGGTGCACTTCGATCGCTCCGGCACAATGTGGGTGGGCACCCAAAACGGACTGGATAAACTCGACCCGCAGACGGGTAGGTTCAGCGCCATTACACAGCGGGATGGCCTTCCCGGAAATGCGGTGGGCTGCATCCTTGAAGATAAGAACGGCAACCTCTGGATGAGCACGAATAACGGTGTCGCGCGATTTAATCCTCAGTCAAAAAAGTTTACGGACTTCTCAACTGCGGAAGGATTACCGGGTCCAAATTTGACTGGCTGGGGCGCGTGCTTCCAAAGTCCGAGCGGAGAGATGTTTTTCGGCGGGTTTAACGGTGGAACGTCCTTTTTCCCTGACCGGGTCGGAGATTCTGCGTATGCACCGCCAATTGTTCTAACAGATTTCCGATTGTTTGGAAATCCAGTACCGATCGGTAGCCACTCCCCTCTCCGAGAGTCCATCTCGTACACCAAGGAATTGATTCTCCCTCACCAGCAAAATGTCTTCTCCATTGCCT
>JBAUOG010000123.1:0-7918 GCA_049579625.1 Bryobacteraceae bacterium | reverse complement strand
GGAAAGGACAGAATCGCGCGGTTGCCGTCGACTTCGGGTTTCAGCTCGACTCCGGACCAGGCATCGACAAAACGTCGTCCAGGCAGATTAGGGAGGCTGATCTGGCGGCCAACGATGTTGTATTCGTTCCGGTTGACGAGAGTCCAAAGAGTGACTCCCTGGCCGGGAAAAGCTGTAGCATATACGCCGTATTGGACGGTGAGAACGAAAGGCTCCCAGGCTGGACTCGCCAACAGGTCGGCGAATTTCCGTTCCACATGAAAGACGCGGCGCATCGCCTCGGCGTCGCGAGGGGTGATCTGATTCCAGATGCCCCAGATATTCTCCCAACTGACGTAGCCGATGCCGTTGAAGAACGCGTATTGCAGGTTGTCCGTCTTGTCGCGCGCCCAGCGATCGCAGATATGCGGCATGTGGCGAGACTCGAGCCACTTCTGCTTGCTCGCGGTGGGTGGGAACTTGTACGTCCAGTAGGCCCAGCTCTGGTTATTCCAGATCAGGCCCTCATCGGCGGTGGGAACGCCCTCGGGCTCGAAGACGACCGGATGACCGGTGGCATCGGAAGCCTTTCGATAGGCGCGCGGAAGACCGTTGAAGGTATCGCCGTTGACGCCGTCCGCTCCGATTTCTGCCATGAGTTTGGCGGTTGCTTCCCAATGCGGGACGCCGGGGTCTCGCGTTCCGTTATCCCAAGCCATGGTTGGGAAGAGAACCTTGACGTTGCGCTTGTGAAACTGTTCGACGACCTTGCGCAACCCTTCAATGCCGCCGGGAAGATCGCGGGTTAGATCCCATTGGTTGCGGTTGTCAATTCCAATGTTGGGATACACGGGCCACAGCAAAACACTGTCGATGCCGCCGTATCGCTTCTCGAGATCGTCGAGGTATTTGTCGACGGTCCACTGATTGTGTTCGACGTCGAATAAGTTTCGTTCCTCCACCATGACCTGGGGAGAAACAAAGTTGTGGCGGATCCATTGAAACTCCGGGCGACGATACTCGCTATCGTCATAGCCCATGCGGGTGAGGCGCTCGATCCGCCAATTCTTGAGATCGCGCAGCCAGGCGTCGTGATCGGCAACGGGATCATTGCGGAAATCGGACAGCGTGCCGACCCAATCCAGTCCGCCGGCGCCTTGGCCGGGACCAGGGATTTGATTGCCTTGCGGCTGGTGTGCTGTGTCTTGCGGGAAGAGGGTGAAGGGTAAGAGGGCGAGTGGGGCGAGACGTTTCAGCATGGATTGATTTCCCTAAAGACTGTATCAATTGGGTGGTCGATATATTGGTAGCCATGCATCGGCGGGCTATATGACAAGAAGAAGAGGGACAGCGTCAACTCGTTGGTGCCTGCTACTGTGGGCCGGGCTGGTGTTCTTGTCCCTGCCGAAAGCCCAGGGTCAGCCGCCAAGCCCGGAACAGAACGCGCTGACCAATGCCGACCATCGCAACATGATGGAGCAACTCGGAATCAAGGCGCTTCGTCCCGGCCCCAGCGGAGATGAAGCCAAGCCGGATCACGCCAACTATGAAGAGTCCGCCGCCAATCCCTTTCCTAACTATCCCGAGGTTCTGAGACTGAACAACGGCCAGCCGGTGACGACCGCCGAGATGTGGTGGAAGCAGCGCCGTCCCGAAATTGTCGAGGACTTCGAACGCGAGGTGGTCGGGCGTGTTCCGTCGACGGTCCCGAGAATCATATGGACGGTGACTAAGACCGTCAATGACAAGGTCGGCCCGTACCCTGTGGTTGCGAAAGAGCTGATCGGCCACGCGGACAACTCGTCATTTCCGGAAATCAGTGTTGATATTCAAATGGTCGTCGTCACACCGGCGTGGGCGAAAAAGCCGGTTCCGATCATGATGATGTTCGGGCGCGCCGCGCTTCCCTCGGAGCCGTTGCCGGCGCTATATGCGCGTTTCGCGGCGATGGCGGGACCCGACCCGCCTGCCACCGTTCAACTCATCGCCGACGGATGGGGCTACGCGATGCTGAATCCCAACAGCGTACAGGCCGACAACGGAGCGGGTTTGACAAAAGGCATTATTGGGCTAGTCAACAAAGGAAAACGGCGCAAACCCGAGGACTGGGGAGCACTGCGCGCGTGGGCGTGGGGCGCGTCCCGCGGCCTCGATTCTCTCGAGACTGACCCGGCTATCGACGCTAAACATGCCGGAATCGAAGGAGTCTCGCGCTATGGGAAAGCGGCCCTTATCACGATGGCATTTGACACCCGCTTCGCGATCGTCCTGGTTGGTTCTTCCGGCGAAGGAGGCGTAAAGCCGCATCGCCGAAACTTCGGAGAAGCGGTGGAGAATCTCACGGGATCGGGAGAGTATCACTGGATGGCCGGCAACTTCCTGAAGTACGGCGCTTCCGAGGCAACCTTGGGCAATAAGAACGCCGGCGATCTGCCCGTCGACTCGCACGAACTCATCGCATTGTGCGCTCCACGTTTGACGTTCATCAGTTATGGCGATCCCGAAAAAGGCGATGCGAAGTGGCTCGATCAGCAAGGCAGCTTCATGGCTACCGTCGCCGCGGAACCGGTGTTTCGCCTCCTGGGGGCGAAGGACCTCGGCATTTCAGTTGACTATCGCGCGGCGAAGATGCCGCCCGTAAATACAGCGCTTCTCGATGGCCAGCTGGCATGGCGCCAGCATGACGGCGGCCACACCGATGGCCCGAACTGGAAGTATTTCATTCCCTGGGCCGACAAATGGATCCAGCACACCGCGCCGCCAGTGCCGCCGATAGCCGCCGACGTCCCCGTTCCTAGAACCGACGCCAATTCCCTTGCCGCTCACGCGCAGCTACTCGAAAAAGCCAGGAAGGGGCGCATTGACGTGTACTTCGAGGGCGACTCGATCACGCGGCGCTGGGGCGCCACTGATTATCCGGAACTGCTGGCCAACTGGAACCACAACTTCTTCGGCTGGAATGCGGCCGATTTTGGCTGGGGTGGCGATCGAATTCAGAACATCCTTTGGCGTCTCAACAACGGCGAGTTAGACAATGTCAATCCGATGGTCGTGGTTGTGCTGGCAGGCACCAATAATCTTGGCGAGGAAGCGGCCGAGGCTGGCGCGGTGGAGGACATTACCAAGGGACTGCAGGCTATCGTTGCGATTGTGAGAAGCAAGGCGCCGGACGCCGCGATTGTTGTCACTGGCATTTTCCCGCGGAACGACACCATGGCGGCGATGCCGGCCATTCAAGAGATCAACGCCAATCTGGCCAAGCTGGCCGACGGCAAACGAGTGCGTTACATCAGCATCAACGACAAACTTGCGGATACCCAGGGTAAGGTGATCGCCGGCATGATGAACGCAGACAACGTGCACCCGACGGCTAAGGCTTACCAGGTTTGGGCAGATGCACTGAAGCCGACGCTTGATGAGTTACTTGGACCACCGGCCAAGGAGGATCATGCGCCCCCGCCCACTGGGGATCCGAGCGCACAGCTGTGAAGAAGCTATCTACGGCAACCTATGGTTATAGTTAGATAAGTCCGCTGTTATTCCGCGCGGCTGCTCTTAGTACTCAAACTTAGAAGCTCGATCATTCGTCGCCACACCGCTTGCTGACGCGCGCGGTTCAGTGCTGGAGTTTTCACACGTCGCGGGTCGGTTGGGGTCCGCTTGCTCACTCGCGGTTGCTCTGAAAATCCCCGGAGAGTTTCGCTCCGTCGTTATCGCGTTTCCGAAGCTTTGCGCGCGCTCCCTGACCGTCGCGGCTCCGTTGGGGTCCGGAGAGTTTGCAGCAGACACCCACCACGCCTCTCCAGAACCCAACCTTGGAGCCACGTAGAATGTGCGAGTTACGTTCTACCATCACAGGCTGAAGGCCTGTGCCACGGATTGCCCGGTATTGCGCACGTTTCTTACACCTGTAACGGGCCGTCGCAGCCCACGCATGCTGAAGGCTGTGCCACGGTTGGCTCTGAAAAGAGCCGGGGGGGTCGAGGGTAACAGCGTTTTTCATCATTGCGGTCGTGCGCTCCGGCGCTCATTCTAAGACCTGTACTGAACTTTTCATACAGACACTGACGCGCGCGGCTCGGACAGGAGGTGTGACGTTGAAAAGAAGCCATGCGTCGCATGGGCTCAGATTGACGGAATGGACCGGCGCGGCGCTTTTAGCGCTGCGGGATGGCGCTGGACTGGGCGCTTTGAAGGTCGAGGCCCACGCGTTCGCCGTTGATCAGCACGTACCCCATGTTGATGAGTTGCTGCCCGGTCAGGTCATAGTCCTGGTAGCCGTTTAGGCCGTTGGCCGGGAAGATGAATTCGATTGCTGTGCCCTCGCCGTCCGGCGTCCCGGCAAGACGGACCGTGGTGCTGAAGTCGATTCCATCGAAATCGGTCTGCCCCTTGAGTGCGGCGAGTACTGGACGGATCAAGTGCGCGATGTGCTCGTCGAAGGCCAGCGCGGCCATTTGGTATTGGGAGCCGGCGTTCTCCTTCAACACCGTTTTCATGGAAAGCTGCAAATAGGCGCCTTTCCGGAACACGATGAAGGCCGGCGGGGCGTAGGAGGTGAAATGCGCTTGCTTGTCCAGTTCTTGCACCAAGCGATCCAACTCCGGTTGGTGAGAGGTCTGTAGCGCCTGCAGTGTTGCCGGCGTAGCTTCGGGACGGGCCGGCTGAGGATCTGGCGCCGCCGCGGCGGACCCGCGTGGCATCGGAATCTGCGCATAGGCTCCGTTGTCATTTAACAGCCCTTTACCCATGGGAAGTGATGAATTGACTTTCGCGATAGACGGCTGCGGTTTCTTCTCCCGTGCTACCGGCGTGTTGACGTCTCCCCAGCCCTCGATCGGTTGCCGGTTGACATACAGCTGACCCTGTATCAGCGCCGCTTCGCGTTCGCCGGGTGTGGTGGCGGCCATGAACTGGTTGGCTGCCCTGGTGGGTAGAATGAACGCCACATTCTCCGGGTTCTCGGTCATCACGCCGAGCACTTTCTTACGCACGTGATGCGAGATCTCAAGGGCGTAGGATTGCAGTTGGTCTTCGCCTTGGAGTGCTGGTATGGCCGCTTCCAGCATCGGCACGCCGACGTCCTGAAGCGTGCGGTTCGCCCGCTGCCCTTCTTCCATTTGGTCGGCCGAGTAGGCTGCGTAGTAATTCGCTGTAATCTCGAGTACCGTCTGATCTTCGAACTTGTCAAACCGGATGGAGCGTTGATCGCTGTGTTTTTGCTGCTTCTCGTTGAGGTCGAGCGTGCGGCTGAAGTAAAGCTGGTAGGGGAAGGTGTGGCCCGAAATCTCCACGGCGACTTTCTTCAAATCCGTCATGTGCTTCTGCTGCAGCTCACGTAATTGCCTATCCAGGATCTCCGGAGGCGAGACCACCTGAGCGTACGCGGAAGCGGCGGCCAGACCAAAAGCAACGACGAAAACGCTAGTCCTTCGCATACACTAAACCTTTCAAATGGTAAGGCGGATCGGCGACGGCCCGAATATAGGCAATCAGCGCCTCGATCTCCGCTTTTTGCAGGGTGCCGGCATAGGGTGGCATCTCTGGAGATTTGTTAACAGCGGGGCCGCCATGCCCAATGATGGCCGCCAGATCCGCATCACTCATCTTGTTTAGAAAAGCACCATCGCTGAAGGCGTGTGGCGCCGCCTTCAAGTTGTCGTGATTGGACACACGCTCCGCGGAGGATTCCGAATCGTGGCAGCGCGAGCAGTAGCGGTCGTTCAACTGGCGGCCAAGAATCTGCTGATAGCCGAGCGCGATCTGATCCGATTTCAGCTCGATCGCTTTTCCGCTTTTATCGCGAGTCGCCGCCACCACCTGGTAATGGCCGGATTCAGTGCCCAGCGCCACGATGGTGCTGAGTTGTCCATCCGAACCGGTGAGTCCTTCCGGTGGTGTGACGACCGCGTCGCCGTTCACTTGAAACGAAACCAAGGCTCCGGGCACCGCAGCGCCCTTGTCGTCGTTCACCTGCACCACCAACGGTTGGTCAACAGGCGTTCCAACCGGCGCCACCTGCTTCCCACCGCTGACTTCGACCAAAGCGGAGCCAAATGCCTTGGGCTGTAAGGTTGATGTCTGCGCCGCCTTGCGACCGCAACCAGTCAGCAGCGCGATCATCATCAGCACTAAAATGGGCCGCGTCACTTCTTTGCCTCCTGCGCCGGCACTTTGGTCTGCGCCATCAGAAACGCCGTGAGCGCCCGCGCATCCTCGTCGCTGAGGTGTTGGTTGGGCTCGATGGTGGCCGGCCGCAGCTTCTGCGGATCTTTCAGATAGTGGTAGATCCAGGCGGCGGTCAGCCGCGTACCCACTTGGGTGAGGGTTGGTCCGATGTAGCCCTTGTCGTTCTTCGGATCGACGATATGACACGACTGACACGCATATTTTGAATAGAAGAGCTGCCGTCCCTGTTCCCGCTGGTCGGCCGTGAACTTGGAGGCGTCGAGTGATTCCGCATCGAAGGCCGGTGTCTGGTAGACCGCCATGATGTAATCCGCCATGGTCGCGGCTTCGGCATCGGTCACATTGAAACGCGGCATGCGGCGGATCAATGCCGGCCGCAGCGTGTTGGGATTTTTCAGGAAGTTAACCAACCAGGCCCGCTGCACAGCGCTACCCTCCCATGTGAGGTCTGGCGCCATGTCGCCACCGCGCCCGTTAAAGACGTGGCAACTGAAGCACTGCATATCCTGCATCAACTGGCCGGCTTTACCGGCGGGTTCATAGTGTGAGACCGGCGGCCCCGGCACGCGGAGCGAAGCCGAAACTGTTTCCGCGCGCTCGTTCTGTGACAATAGCGCGGTGGTCAGAGCATCCACCTGGGTGGGCGTGAGATTGTATTGCGGCATCTTGAGCTGGGCTCCGAAAGCGCCCGGGTTGCGAATCTTGGCCGCAATGTAATCGGGGAGTGCGTGCGGAACGCCGGGCGCGAATACCACCTTCGCGAGCGACTCGCTACCCACTGAACTCAGCTCCGGCGCAAAGTTGTCGGGACGATTGATGCCGTTGATCTCGTGGCACGAGGCGCAGCCGAGTTCGTTTACCCGTGCCTTGCCATGTGCAATCTGTTCTTTGGTCGCCGGCTCAAGGTGCACCTTAGCGAGCAAGTCGCTATCGGTCTTCGCTTCGAGGAAACCGGCCAGCAACCCGAGTTGCTTGTCGGTGTAACGGTAGCGCGGCATCTCGGTGTGCGGCGCGTAGGTTTTGGGATCGCGCAACCACTGCGTCATCCACTCCGGCTTCACCTTGGAACCAATACGAGTCAGCTCCGGCCCGATGTCGCCGCCGACCATCAATCCCGCGGCATTCTGCACGGCATGGCACGAGGCGCAGAACGATTCGCCGTAAACGCTAGCACCCTCCGTCGCATCCGCCGGCGCCGCGGCGGCCGCGTTCGAGGCAGTCGCAAAAGCTTCCGGGGTGGTGCTCTGGGCCGTGAGGAACGCGGAGATGTCCGCGGCGTCCGCATCGCTCAGTTTGAACTTGGGCATGGTCGATGTCGAGGAGTAAGCCAACGGATCTTTGAGCCACGCATAAATCCACTCGCGCGAGGTCTTAGCCGCAATGTGTGCCAGGGGCGGCGGCTCGCCGGTGGCTACTATGCGCCCTCCACCCGGAGCTTTCACAATGTGGCAGCTCACGCAGCCATACTGCGCCAGCAGCTTCCTGCCGAGGTTGAGTTGCGGCGTCCCGATGAGCGAGTTCTGATGACACTGCCCGCAGGACGATTCGAAATAACGTGCCGGCAAAACCGGCTCTTCCCAGGCCAAGGTGCTGCTGTGCGCGGCCTCCACGGTTGTGGCCGCGCCTTGGCCGCGATGACACATCGAGCAGCCAAACTCGCTGAGTGAATGAGGAATGGGTGGATGGGGGCGGTAGGGCTGGGTGGTCACGTCGGTCAGCGAGGATTCCTTCATCGCGACGTGACATGTGG
>JBAUOG010000122.1:0-6190 GCA_049579625.1 Bryobacteraceae bacterium | reverse complement strand
CCGTACTGCAAAGATCGAAAAGGAAATCCGCCAGGCGCTGCTGCGACGTTCCTATGATCGGATTCTGATCTACAGTTTGGCCATGGCGCAGTATGTCGACTGGGACAACGCGCCGCCTGTCATCACGGATCTGGTGGACGTGGATTCCGACAAATGGCGTCAGTACGCGGCCTTCGTAAGATTTCCTCTCTCCGCCGTCTATAGGCGTGAGGCAAGAGCGCTGCGCGAATACGAGCGGGAGGTGTGCCGGAGAAGCAGCGCCGTCGTGGTTACGACCGAACGGGAGGCGCGGCTGCTGGGTGAAATCTGTCCGACGTCTCGCGTACACGTGGTGCCAAACGGTGTGGACGCGGACCACTTCAGCCCGGCTGCTTCATCGGATGCCCCATTGCCGTCGATCGCATTCATCGGGGACATGAGTTACTTTCCCAATGTGGAGGCGGCGATTTTCTTTGCCCGTAAGGTTTTTCCGCTGATCCGGTCGAAAGTGCGTGAGGCAAGGTTTCTGATCGTAGGCCGCAGCCCGGCGCCCAGCGTCCTTGCCTTGCGGAGAATCAACGGAGTGGAAGTTACAGGACGAGTTCCCGATATACGGCCCTGGCTTGCCCGGGCGCAGGTGTCGGTAGCGCCGTTTTCGATCTCCGCCGGAATCCCGAATAAGATTCTGGAGGCGATGGCCTGCGGTTTGCCAGTGGTCGCCACTCCCCGCGGTGTTCAGGGCCTTTCCCAGGACGTCCGGGATGCGGTCCAAACCGCGGAAGGAGCGCCGGAATTTGCTTCGCGCGTCCTTGACCTGCTGATCAACCCCGCGAGCGCCCGGAGAAAAGGATTACAGGGACGTGCGCGGGTGATGGCGGCGCACAACTGGGATCAATCGCTGGGACTTCTTATGAATCTATTGGAGAATCCGAAGGGTCTGGTCTGGGGCAAGCAAGTGTGCATTGCTCCCCGGCCTGAATCTTTTTGACTTAATGGTTCGTACAAAGACCCCATCGACGGCGCAGAAGACGGTTTCCAAAACCGTCCTGATGCTCCTGACCAACGCCTACGATCCCGATCCGCGGGTTCGGCAGGAGGCATTGTCATTAATCCGGGTGGGTTACCGGGTACGTCTTCTGGCATGGGATCGCGACCGGAAGTCGCCGCCATCCGAATGCATGGAGGGAGTCGAGGTGGAACGCGTGTTCCTCTCCTCCTCGCATGGCCGCGGCAGCACGCAGATATTCTTTTACGCTCTGCTCTACCTGCGGATGCTCTGGCGATGTCTGCGAACACCTTTCGACGCCGTTCACTGCCACGACCTCGACACATTGCCCCTCGGTTTCCTGGTGGGCAAGCTGAAGGGCAAGCCGGTCGTCTATGATGCGCACGAAAGTTTCCCGGACATGCTCGAGGGCAGCGTACATCAGGCGATCCGCCGCGCGCTGGTGAAGCTGGAAGATTTTCTGATCCGCCGCACTGATTTGTTGATCACGGTCGGCGAAAACTTGCGGCAGTTCTTTGCTCAGCGAGGGGCGCGGCATTCAGTCGTCGTTGGCAACTGGAAGCGTCCGGAGGAATTCTCGCGAACTGAGCAGGAAAATCTGGCAACGCGCGGCCGGCTGCGGATTCCGCCCGAAGCCCTGGTTGTTGTCTGCATTACGCAGTTGCTGAAAGACCGGAAGATCGAAGAGCTCTTCGACGCCGTGGCGGAATGTCCTGATGTTTACGTCATCGTGGCTGGCAGGGGCGTTCTGGAAAGCATGGTCCGCGACGCGTCGCGGGCGAATCCGCGAATTCTCTTCGTCGGTTTGATTTCCGGGAAAGAGATTGCAGATTATACCTGCGCGGGCGATGTGATTTATTATGGGTTCGATCCGGAGAACCCGAATGCCCGCTTCAGCGCGCCTAACAAGCTTTACGAAGCGCTGGCTGCGGGCAGGCCATTGATCACCGGAGATTTCGGAGAGATAGCGGACGTGGTTCGGAAAGCGAACTGTGGAATTGTGTTGCCCCATTACAGCACGCTATCGGTTCGGGAGGCGCTTATGAAAATGGAGGACGCCGGGTGGAGAAGAATACTCGCGAACCATGCTGCCGATTACGGGCGCACGGCCATGAATTGGAGCAAAGGAGCGGAGATCCTCTGCCGCGAATATGCCGCCCTTTTACACAACGTTTCAAGCAGGCGGTTGTGTGCAGGCTAAAGAAATGCAGAGTCGCATTCTGCACGTAATCGACTCGCTCGGCAATGGAGGCCTGGAAAACGGCGTCGTGAATCTGGTCCGCCATATGGACCGCCTGCGGTTCCAGCATTGCATCTGCACCGTGAGAGCGCTCGGGGTGAATCTGAATTCCGTCCGCGCATCGGGCGCCAGAGTAATGCATATCGGGAAGGAGGAGAAGCGCTTTCAAACCTCGGCCTTGATAAAAGCCATTCACGAGCTCCGGCCGGACATCATCCACACTCGGAATTGGGGCGCAATTGAAGGGATTCTCGCGGCACGCCTGACCGGCTTCGGCGCCACGGTTCATAGCGAACACGGGCTGGAATCGGGCGCGGCTTCCCTGCCACGGCGGAAAATCTGGTTCCGCCGACTGGCATTCGAATTCGCGGACCGCGTCTTATGCGTCTCGCATCAATTGAGGGACTATTATTCGCGCACCACCGGATTTCGCGCGTGCCGGATGACAGTAATCCATAACGGGGTCGATAGCGACCGGTTCTGTCCCGATCCGGCGGCGCGGGCACGGATCAGACGGGAACTGAACATCGGTGAAAACGAATTCTGTGTCGGGTGCGTTGGAAACCTGTTACCGGTAAAGGACCACGATACGCTATTGCGTGCACTGGCGATCCTGGGAGGTGAATCGAAGGGCTGGCGCGTCCTGATTGCTGGTGACGGGCCCACTCGTCCGAAGTTGGAGTTTGCGGCTCGGGCGGTTGAGCGGCTCGGACTGCAAACGTCGTTTCTCGGCACGTGGAGCCGGATACCGGAGCTGCTCAACGCTTTCGACGTGTACGTCCTCCCGTCCCTCAACGAGGGAGTTTCCAACTCGTTGCTGGAGGCAATGGCGACCGGCCTGCCAGTGATCGCAACCGATGTCGGAGGAACTCCAGAAGTGATCAACGATGGCCGATCGGGCTTGCTGTTCCCCGCCGGAGATTCGGAAAAGCTCGCAAATTACCTTATGCAGTTACGGATCTCAAGTTGCTTGCGCGAGGATCTCGGCAGCGAAGCGCGCCGCCACGCGCGGGAACATTTCTCGATCCAGACCATGGTGCGGCGTTACGAGGATTTGTACGAAGGACTGGCGGCGCGTGCTTTACCGGCACCTGCCGTCGTCGAGGCGTAACCATGTGCGGAATTTGCGGGATCTTCGAACCCGGCCGTGAAGCCAATATCGACTGCGCCACATTGAAACGCATGGCCGACTCTATTCACCACCGCGGGCCTGACGACGAGGGGTTCTACAGCAACACTGGAATCGGCCTGGGCTTTCGCCGGCTCTCGATCATCGATCTCGAAGGCGGACACCAGCCCTTGTCGAACGAAGACGGGAGCATATGGATCGCGTTCAACGGCGAAATCTACAACTTCGAAGAGTTGAGCCGGCGCTGTGTCGCCGCTGGGCATCGATTCCAGACACGGTCTGATACGGAGACGATCGTCCATCTCTACGAGGAACTGGGCGAGCATTGCTTTGCCGAACTGCGGGGTATGTTCGCAATCGCCTTATGGGACGGACGCAGAAGGAGGCTTGTGCTGGCTCGTGATCGCATCGGCAAGAAGCCGTTGTTTTACTCCTGGGACGGCCGCCGTCTGGTGTTCGGCTCCGAAATTAAAGCGATCAAGGCAGCAGGAGGATTTTCGGACGAAATCGACGAGCAGGCGCTCTCCGACTATTTCTCCTACAAGTACATTCCCGCGCCCAAGACGATTTACCGGCATGTCCGCAAGCTACGCCCGGCATGCTACCTGATCGTAGAGGGGTCGAGCCTTCGGGAGGTTCCCTACTGGGACATCCGGTTCGATCAACAGAACGATATTCCGGAGGCCGAATGGTGCGAACGTTTCCTCGAGGAATACCGCACGGCAGTGCGATTGCGGCTCGTCAGCGATGTTCCCCTAGGGGCGTTCCTCAGCGGGGGCGTCGACTCTTCTTCGGTTGTGGCGCTGATGAGCACGTACCAGAGTCCCGTAACTACCTGTTGTATTGGCTTCACGGAGGAGCAATACGACGAAGCTACGGACGCGCGCGAATTTGCCGCAACTTTCGGCGCCAATCACTACGAGGAGACGGTGGAACCGCGCGCCCTGGACCTCGTAGGCAAACTGGCGTGGCACTATGACGAACCCTTTGGCGATTCGTCGGCCATTCCCACCTATTACGTCTCCAAAGTGGTGCGGCGGCGGGTTACCGTGGCTCTCTCGGGTGATGGCGGCGACGAGAATTTCGCTGGGTACGGCCGTTATAGGCTCACCATGATGGAAGACCGGATGCGTGCCTGCTTCCCCGAGCCCGTGCGGCGAACGCTGTTGCGGCCGCTCGGCAACGCCTACCCGAAGCTGGCGTGGGCACCGCGGATTTTCCGTGCGAAGAGCACTCTACAGAGCCTCGCCCGATCTCCAATCGACGGGTATTTCCATGAGATTTCCTGCTGCCCTCCGGACATGAAAGAGCACCTGCTGGCCGGAGATCTTCTGCATCGGCTCGCCGGGTACGATTCGGCCGACGTCGTACGTGAGCATTACGACGCCGCCGGCACGGCGGATCTGCTCTCTCGAATTCAATACGTGGACATGAAGACGTACTTGCCCGATGACATCCTGGCGAAGGTGGATCGCGCCAGCATGGCGAACTCGCTGGAAGTGCGTTCTCCGCTGCTTGACCATACGCTGATGGAGCTGATTGCTCGCATCCCTTCCGGCTTGAAGCTGTATAACGGCTCCGGCAAGTACATTTTCAAGAAAGCTCTGAAAGGTGTCCTCCCGCAGAGCGTGCTGACGCGGAGGAAAAAGGGATTTGCAGTGCCGGTGGCGGAATGGTTCCGGCAGGACCTTAAGGACTTCGCGTACGAGTCGATCTTCGGCACAACGGATGACTTGCTGAACCGGCGGTTTGTAACGGATTGCTGGAACCAGCACCAACGCGGCCGGCGCGATTGGTCGGCGCTGTTGTGGTGCGTCCTGATGTTCAAAGCTTGGCAGGGGGGAGGCCGAGCATGAGCGGCATATGCGCAATGTGGCGAAAGAACGTCCCGAGGTTGAGCGGGGTGGCGATCGCTCAGATGGCCGAGGGACTGTCGGTCTGCGCGCCGGAGGAAGTCCGCGTTGAACTCGACGCCTGTGCGGGCTTGGGCGTATCGGCCCGATTCGGCACAGAACAAATTTACCGTAACAGCAGGTTGATCGTCGCCTGTGATGCCGACCTCTGCCGGGAAGACGAACTCCGCGAGGCTGCCGTCGGCGTGCCGGACGCCCCTGCGGCCCAAAAGACAGCCGCTCTTGTGGCCAGCCTCTACGAGCGTTTCGGCTCCGAATTCGTAGAGCGCCTGCGCGGAGGCTTTTCGGTCATTCTTTGGGACTGCCGGCAGCGCACACTACTGGCCGCAGTAGACGGCTTCGGAATCAAGCGCCTCGCTTACTACGAGGACTCCGAAAAAACTTTGGTGGCCACGCGTATCGGCGCCCTTACCCGAACGGGAGAAGTGGAAACTGTGGTCAATCCGCGGGCGATCGTCAATGTTTTGAACTTCACGACGTCGCTGGGGCCGGACACGGTGCTCGCGAAGGTATCCAGATTGCTTCCCGGCACGATGCTCACGGTTTCCGCTGCGACGACACGGACAAGGCCGTATTGGGATATGCGCTGCGGCCAGGGTCCGCAACAGAGTGAAAAGGACCTGGCCCGGCAGTTGGACGCGGTGGTGGAGCAGTCGGTCGCCGCGCATTGTAAAAGCGATCCGCCCGCAGCGGTGGGCGCATTTCTGAGCGGCGGGACCGACAGCAGCACCATTGTGGGAATGATGCACCGCCTGGGACGCGACCCGGTGCACGCGTATTCGATCGGTTTCCAGGAGCAATCATTCAATGAACTGGAGTACGCAGCGATCACAGCGAAGAAGTTCAACGCCACGCACCACACGCATCTGGTCGGCCCGAACGATTGCCTGGAGGCATTGCCCCACATGGTGCGGACGTTCGAC
>JBAUOG010000121.1:0-2141 GCA_049579625.1 Bryobacteraceae bacterium | reverse complement strand
GAAAGGACCACTGATTGGTCCAGTCAGCAAACAGATTCCCAAGAAGATCTCTGACGGTCTCATCCACGACTGGCTCGGCGCCGGCTTCGTACCCAACGCGCGCATCGAAGACATCCTGCGCGTCGTTCGCGACTATGATTCCTACAAGCGCGTCTATCTTCCTGGCGTAATCGACTCGCTTTCTCACGGATCGGAAGGTGAGAAAGATCTCTTCTTTATGCGTCTTGCCAACCGGTCGGTTGTATCGAAAGCCGCTCTCGATGCTGAATGTGAAGCTCACTATGTCCGCATAGATGACCACCGCTGGTACGGCTATTCGAACACGATCCACATTCTGGAAGTCGCTCACTTCGGCACGCCGAAACAGGAGATTCTCCCCGAAGACGAGGGTACGGGCCTCATCTGGCATTTGTCCAGCATTACCCGACTCGAGGAGCGCGATGGAGGAGTTTACGCGGAACTCGAAGCGCTGGCCCTGAGCCGCGACATCCCAAGCGCACTCCGCCCGTTCGTGACGCCCATCGTTCGCCGGGTTTCCCGAGATTCGCTTGCGACATCTCTCCACCAGACCAAGCTGGCGATCGACGATCAACTACCTCATCATGAGGAGCTCCACCCTCCGCAATAGCCCTGGTCCGCGAACCATTTCCGAGGCCAACCAGATAGCACCTGTCGAAGGATCGCTCCCAAGAGACGGCGTTGTGGGAGACAACTCCCCGCGCCACGGCGTCCACCTGGTTGAATAACGGCGTACTAGTAGAAGTCATTTAAGAAGTGAATCGTAGGCACGTTATCGTCCCATATCGGCAGCTGGCCGGCTAACAGCTTCTCCTCCCGCTTCGCGGCTGGTAACGGGATTTATCGCCGGGGATGGCGAATCGCAGGCCAAGCCGCCGTCCGCCATTCTCCGAGTGGGCGACAACCCACCCGAAGACGGGCAGGGCACTTCGACAGATAGGCCGTTTTCGTCAAGTTGGCGTGACGGCGGCGGCAAGATACGTTCAACCTTAAGCGGGTCTCGCGCCAATCTCGGTTGGCGCCGAGGCTTGATTGATAGATTCTCCCTTTCGGTGCCCGCCCAAGACCTTTGGGCAACAGCAGACATGTCAAGATAATTGGCCTTGAGGGTTAGGATAACGGGGTTATCGAAGACGGGCGGACCCAGAAGAACCCAACCACAGCAAACGATCAAGGGCCAACCTGCTGGCTGCGTTTGTCTTACGGGATGCTATTGGCTGCCATTACCCGGCAGTCGTCTGACCCTGGATTCATGTGGTACTGCGAGTGCAAGATGAGCAGACCATAAGGAGGCTACATGCCAACCAACGAAGAACCCAAAAAAGAAGCTATTAAAGACGAACCTGCCGCGGCAGAATTGGAACACACCAACGAAGAGCTGAAGCATGAGGACGCCGTGAAGATTGCCGGCGGCCATGGGAAGATCTATTAGCCTTAGAGGGAATCTAGTGCCCAGCTCGGGTGGCGCCGAGGCTTGATCGATCGCCTTTGTTACAGGCGAGTGCCAGGCGCGGTCGACAGACCGCGCCTTCCTAGTTCCTGGCTGCCGGCCTGTTTGCACATCGTTCACGTCCCCGGTTAGCAAGCGCTGGGTGGTCTGCTCCTGCCTCGTCGCCAAGGATTTTCCGATGGGCTACGCCTAGTATTGAAGGTTAAGCCGACCGCTGAGATGCCCCGGCAAGGGGAACGAAATCCGCCAGCAAGAAGACGGCCCGGGTGAAGAAGAAAACTCACTGAACTTTGTCCGGCGGTCCCCGTCGTTCCAATCCCTTCATGACGGTTTCATTGTTCGCCATGATTATGGCGCGTAGCTCGGGCAGATCCTCCCCCTTCAACTGCGTGGATGAGACGAGATCCGATAAAGCGGCATCCAGACCATGCATGCATTGAGGGAAGGTGATCCGATTATCCATAAAGCGCTTAACTAGTTCCTTCGTCTCGCGCTTGTAGACTTCCATGATGCTTGAAGTATGCGCCAATTTCAGTCAGTAGTCTAACGGGAATCGTCCAGCCTGTCACGTCGCCTTATCTTCGCCCCTGGGTTTTTAGCTTTGTCAATTGCATAATTCACTTCTTTTGTGTCGTGATGGCATCCTAGAGAGCGGCAATAGCAAAGGCAGAGG
>JBAUOG010000120.1:0-8886 GCA_049579625.1 Bryobacteraceae bacterium | reverse complement strand
AAGCAGCTGGGACCGGCCCTTCGGGTGGTGCGAACACGTAACCATGGGGCCACCCTTCGTCGAAGCCGGGTTCACCCGGTTCGACGCATCGCTCACACGCGGGTTTGTTACCGGCGATAACGCGGGCCCCCGTCTCCATTGGCCGGACGGGTTGAATCCGCAGATGGTGGGGCATCACCTTGATCTCACTGGCTTCTCGCCGGTTCGGCACAACAACCTGGTTAATTCATTTCTGGTGGAACCATCTCGGGAATGGGGATTCTTCACCGCCTTTCATCCGCGTTTTGCCATGCTGTTCGGGTATGTGTTTCCGCGTCGCGAGTTTCCATGGCTTAACGTCTGGGAGAACAACGACGAGCGATCGCAAGCGCGGGGAATGGAGTTCAGTAATACGCCGCAGCATGGCACGATGAAGACCCTCATCAACTCCCGTGAGGTCTGGGGCGTGCCAGCCTACGAATGGCTGAATGCGCGCACCGTTGTTAGCAAACGGTTCATGGCCTTCTTACACCCCGTTCCAGGTGACTTCGGCGGCACAGCGGACTTGCGCGTCCTTAGAGAAGCACTTGAAATAGAAGAACTCGGCACAACTCGAACCTTCAGAGTGCCGATCTCATGAAAAGGGCTTGCCTCAAGCGCCAGACCCGATTCGTCACCCGAATGCGCGGAATCGGTTTTCCGGTTGTCCAGGCGTGGTGGTGCGAAATGAAAACAATCCTCCAGCCAACCGCTCCTCGGGTGGCGCTCCATTTGCCGCGGTTGTAATGTAGAGCGTCCTCAAATCCCGGTCGCCAAATGTGCAGCTTGTGATGTTGGTTACCGGCATCTCAATGACCCGATCAATCCGGCCATCCGGAGCAACTCGAACGATGCATTTACCGGAGTAACGGCAATTCCACAAATAGCCTTCGCTGTCTACCGACGAACCGTCCGGCAGCCCTCGTTTGAACCCATGCAGAAAGGTCTGTTCGCCTTCGATTGCCCCGGTTGGTTCATGGTAGGAATACGCCCAGATTCTGTTGTCGAGGCTGTCAGCGAAATAGAAGCGTTTGTGATCTGGACTCCAAGCCATGGTGTTTGCGATGCCGATGTCTTTTTTCCACTCCTTGACGCTGCCATCCGGATCGATTCGAAGCAAAATGCCGTCAGAGCCGCCTGCCTCCTCGCCTGGCGACCCATCCGGGTTGACGTTGTTTCGCATCGAGCCAAGCCAAAGCGAGCCACGAGGATCAGCGCGCCCATCGTTCAAGCGAACTGCCGGCCAACCCTGTAAGTGGAATCCCTGCTCTCGTCTTTCGTCAGACGCCGGCTTCCAAAACAGCAATCGGGACCCGAGCGCAACAGCCAGCGTGTCGTCCCGGTCTGTAAGCGCCAGCGTGGTGACGGGCTCGTCGAAGAACCATGACCTGACCGCAGCATCCTGAGGATCAAGTCGATGGATCAGAAAGCGGTTTATGTCTGTCCAATAAATCGCTTGCTCTGCCGCATGCCAGACCGGACCTTCTCCACAACGGTCTCCCGTCGGAGCGATGCAGACTGCTTCTTCAACCTCGGTCACATGTTCTCCCTTCGTGAGTAAGTCGCTCCAACACAGGCGGCGGCTCGAACCTCATTCCGATCTTACTTAACAGACAGCCCGGCCAACAGGCCCCCATCTACCAAGTAGTCTCCACCGGTGCAAAAGCTGGCACGCTCAGAAGCGAGGAAGGCAGCCAACTCGGCTACTTCTTCTGGTGTGCCGACTCGCCCAATGGGATGCGCCTTGCCAAAGCGGCGGAAAGCCTCCTCTACCGGCGTTTCGGGTGAGAAGGTCCGGGCGGCCAATTCCAGCATCGGCGTGGCGATAGAGCCAGGGCTTATAGAATTCACCCGAATGCCATCCGCTGCGTGGTCAAGGGCCAGGGCCCGGGTCAGGCTGAGGATCGCTCCCTTTGATGTCGCGTACGCCGTGACGCCTCGCTGGCACGCATGTCCCTGCACAGAAGCGATATTCACAATCGCGCCGCCGCCACGCTTCTTCATCTCCGGAACGCAGAAGCGAGCAAACAGAAAGACGCTCGTGACGTTCACCGTGAGACAGCGATTCCAGGTCTCGATGTCCGTTTCAACCGCTGTCCCGTACGGATGGACCGCGGCAGAATTGACGAGGATATCGATGCCGCCCGATAGTTCGTTGGCTCTTCCGACTGCTGCCTGAATTTCTGCAGCAGAAGAGACATCGCATTGTCTTACCTCAAGAGTGATCCTCTCCGCGATGGCATCCTGTTCGAACGCTTTATTGGCAGCCTTATCGATGCCGCATGCCAGGACGCGAGCCCCTCCTCGGGCAAGGCGAATCGCAATTGCTTTTCCGATACCGGTGGTTCCGGTAACAATCGCCATCTTGTTTTCAAAATCCATCACGAATCCTGCTCCTCTATGCTCTTCAAACATGCGCGGAGATATCCCATGGCAAATGCCATACCGGCGTGCCAGGGGGCGTCACACGTCAACTGCGGAGCGTGATCGGGAATGATCACTCCCGAGAAGTTGTTCTTTGCCAGAATACGCAGAATACGAAGCACGTCCACATCACCATCGTCGATGTGGGTCTCCTTATAGTGTGGGGCCTTGCCGTGAACGTTCCTCAGGTGAACATAGGCTATGCGCTGCTGGGCGCTGTATCGGTCCACCGCATCGTAGACATCGCCCTCCTTCATTTCGGCGAGCGTTCCCACGCAGCACTCAAGCTGATTCGAAGGGCTTTGGTTAATGTCAATGAGCTTCTGATAGAGGTCGGGACGATAAACCAGGCGGGGCTGTTTCCGCAAAGTCGAGGTCGGCGGGTCGTCTGGGTGAGCCGCCAGCCGAACGCCGGATTGTTCAGCCGTGGGAAGGCATTCGTTGAGAAAGTCCGCAGCTCGGTTCCACAATTGGTCGTGAGTCGTTTCCGGCATATGGCCAGGCGGCGCCCCAGGATCGTAGGTCATGTTCCAAACCATACCGTTCGGGATCGGCACCTCCAAAGGGCCGTCCATGCCTACGCTGGTAGCTCCCCCGCGAGCGAACGGACCAGTGATCCGGCCCGCAACTCCCGCGATGCTGAAGTTGTAACCGATGATAGGAATTCCCACCTCGCCCACGCGCCGGATGGTCGTCCGGAGGCCGTCCAGTTGTGCCTGTTTCCTGGGGCCATCCAGCAAGACGTCGTACCAGTGCGCGGGATCGAAGTTTTCGACCGCCTCCCAAATCAGTCCGGCCTGCTCAATCATTTTCTTGATCTCGCGCATTTCTTCAACGGCCCACAACCGGTCTGGGTCGCCCGCGAAACCCCAACCCGCGAGTTCTCCGGTGGGTTGATCCCGCCGCGGATTCGCTGACCCGCCTTGCCGGAAGTAGTCCACCAGATGAACAATAACGTGTGTCGCGCCTACTTGTCGCGCAAAGGCAAGGTAAGCAGGCGTCAACATATGCCGGTAGAGGCCGAATCCCAGTTTCATCGACATAACTTGATGCTCCTTCCATTCGATTTGCAGCGCTGAGAGAGGAGCCAGCGCCTCAGCGAGATGTCGGTTCCATAGCCGTACTCGGAGACCACAGGCGAGTGATTTGTTCCAACGAGTAACCTCTGGTCTCAGGAACGAGAGTAAGCACGAAGACGAAGTTGGCGGTCGCCATCGCAGCGAAAACGAAGAACGTTCCGTCGCTGCCAAAGTGACTTTGCATGATCGGGAAGAACTGGTTCGCCAGGTATGCGAAGATCCAGATTGCGGTGGTGGCGATTGACATTGCGGCACCGCGCACTTTGGTGGGAAAGATCTCCGAGATGATCACCCAGCACACGGCTCCGTTGCCGATCGCATGACCGGCAACGAACGCCATGAGGCCAGCTAGAATGCCGCGGCCGGCGCCGCCAACAAGATAGAGGCAGCCGACAGTCGCCAGTGCCAACGCCTGGGTACACGTTCCGAAGAGGATGAGAGTTTTGCGGCCGGCCCTGTCCACCAACCAAATAGCCAAAACCGTAAACGCGAGGTTCACTGCGCCAACCAGTACCGATTGAAAGAAAGCGTCCGAAGAGTTTTGCCCGGCGCTCTTGAAGACCTCTGGAAGGAACGATAGCAGGCAGGTAATACCGCTCGTCTGCGAGAAGGCAGCCAGCAGAAATCCGATAATGAGGGCTCGTCGATAGGGACCATTGATCAGCTCCTTTAGGCCTCCTTCTTCCCCGCGAAGTGATTGCCTAATCGCCTCACCCTCGGCGGCCGCCACGGCCCGTCCGTTAATCGCCGCGAGCACCAGGTCCGCTTCGTTTTGACGGCCCACTTTCATGAGCCATCGGGGACTTTCGCGGGAGAAAGCAATGGCGACGGCGAAGATAATTGCAGGTATCGCGGCGGCAGCGAACATCCATCGCCAGCCATGCTCGACCTGCCAGGCTTCCGTGCCCGTCCTCTCAATCAGCATGTTGACGAATACCGAACAAAGAATGCCAGTTACGATGCCGAATTGATAGAACACCACCAGCCGGCCGCGCACCAACGCAGGGGCAATCTCGGCTATATACATGGGAGCGACAATGGAAGCCGACCCGATTCCCAAACCACCAATGATGCGCCACAGCACATATTGAGTGAAAGTCGTGGCCGTCAACATGCCAAGAGACGAGAGGGCAAAACAAGCTGCACATCCATAGAGCGCGCGCTTTAGGCCGACATGGTCCGCGATTACCCCGGCGGTCGCAGAACCAAGCAGGCATCCGATGAGCGCGCAGCCTGCGGCCCACCCTATCCCCACCGGATCCAGTCCGTAATATTTTCCCAAATGGCCGATAGCGCCGCTAATCACGATGTTGTCGTAGCCGAAGAGGAAGCCACCAAGAGCAGAAACTAGAGTCGAGATAGACAGGGCACCTATGGCCGCTGAAGATGATTTGGGTTCCGAAGAAGCGCTGCCGTTCAATGGTGTCTGCACAAGATGACGTCCCTACCAGAGCAACTTCGGAGCATGCTTATTGACAGCGAGGCACTTTCGCTCATAGACTTTATCGTGACCGTTAAGAAAGCGCCGTCGCTATTGTACTCCAGGTCAATCCAATGCAAATCTCCTACGCTCCACCCGTCCTAACACTGAAATTAGAGCCGTTCCTGACGGCGTTCGCGGCGATACCATTCCGGAAGAGCCTATGGCTGCTCGCGTTCTTGCCGTTGATTCCTGCCCATGCGCAAGTTCGAACCATTTGGCAGATAGGGAAGTTCGACGAGTCGCCGGTTGAGTTCGCGCGTCACGCTTCGAATTCAGTTACCTTTCGAGCAGGCTCGAGTGACCCGGCGAAAGACTGGCCAGGCAGCCAGGAAACCGGAAGCACCTATCGCATTCTGTTTCCCCTCGATTCAATCGGCGGCTCGTATGTACTGAAAATCGCCGCATTGATTGACCAGCCTCGCATTCCAGCTCTGCAGATCGGCGTCAACGGTCACTCGGGAAAGTTCTTTCTACACCCCAAACTGAGTTACTCGCGGAGCGACTTTAGTTACGCTTTCGATCCGCATGAATCGCAGAGTATGGTGGAGATAGACGTTCCTGCAGCCTTCCTAAATAAAGGAGAAAACACACTATCAATCACGTGCGTCGATGATCCCCCGACGAGCACCGGGGAAAAGGAAATCGGCGGTCTTAGCTACGACGCGCTCGAACTCCGGGAAGAGCCGGCTAGCCGACAGAAAAGTGCGACTGAGATCAGCGCGAACGTGGAGCCTACTCTCTTCTACCGCCAGAGTGGAACGGGGTTAATGGAGATCGTAGACGCCTTTATTCGTTTCCCCGGTTCGTGGAAAGAAGGACCTGCGGATCTCGAAATCAGCGGCAAACACTATGTCGCGAAACTCACCGGAGGAGAGTTCGGCGAAGAGCGCGTCTCTTTTGAGGTTCCCGAATGGAGCGGGGCCGTTGAAGCTGAGCTTCGTGTGGGTAGCGGATCGCACCGCCCGATCAAAGCGAGTCTAGTGGCGCAAAGAAAATGGACCATTTTTGTGGTACCTCATACTCATCTCGATGTCGGCTTTACCGACTACCAGGGCAAGGTGGCCGAAACCCAGGCCAGAGTGCTGACACAAGCGGCGAACCTCATTCGCGAATATCCTGACTTCCGATTCTCGATGGACGGCTCTTGGAATCTCGAGCAGTTCCTGGATACGCGGCCCGAGTCTAAGCAAAAGGAGATCCTGGACCTGATCCGCAGCGGCAAGATGGCCATGCCGGTCCAGTATTGCAATCTCCTAACGGGGTATGCCTCACTTGAGACTCTTTATCAGTCTTTATATGAATCCAAACGCCTCTCAACCCGCTATGGCCTTCCCTTTGAATACGCCAATATAACGGACGTTCCAACCTACTCGGGCAGTTATCCGTCCGTTCTGGCTGCTAGCGGCGTGAAGTATTGGGTTGCTGCCTCTAACAATGACCGGGCCCCAGTTTTTTACTACGATCACTGGAACGAAAAGTCGCCGTTCTGGTGGGAAGGACCCGACGGCAATAAAGTTCTCTTCTGGTATTCACGCCACTACATGCAGGTTCAAACGCTCTTTGGACTCCCGCCGCAGTTGGAGGCGGTGCGAGAGTCCTTGCCGATCTATCTGCAGGCCTACTCAAGTCCAGCCTATAAACCCGACGTGGCGCTCATCTTTGGTACCCAGGTGGAGAACACGGATCTATTCCCGTCGACCGCGACATTTGCCACCGACTGGAACAAAGCGTACGCGTTTCCCAAGCTGAATTACACTACCTTTCCGGACTTCTTTCATTACGTTGACATGCACAATGCAAAGGACCTTCCAACCGTTAAGGGCGACGGGGGAGGGTATTGGGAGGACGGAATAGGAAGCGATGCTTACTTCGCCGCCGAGGACCGCCAGAATCAGAATCGCGTTCTCTCCGCGGAGGTGCTTTCGAGCGTGACGCACTCAGTGGATCCCAATCTCAATCCACCAAATGATGCATTCGCCAGCATCTGGCGGAATATCCTTCTGTTCGCCGAGCACACCTGGCTGTCGTACAACTCCGTGTCCCAGCCAGACCACGAGGAGTCCGTCAAACAGCTGAGGGTGAAAGACGGCCGCGCCGATTCGGCGTCACTCGAGATCGAGGATGTGATGAATCGTTCGCTGAGCCAATTGGCCGACCAGATTCACATACCTGAGAACACTTTGGTTGTGTTCAATTCTCTGAATTGGCAACGTGATGCCATTGTGGAAACCGACCTTCTCGAGCATCCCAAGCTCGTGGATCTCACCACCCAGAAAGAAGTTCCGCTACAGATTCTGTACAAAAAGCAGAATTTTCTCCACGTTCGCTTTCTCGCCAAAGATCTGCCGCCGGTGGGGTACAAATGCTTCAGCATTTCCTACGGTGAAACCGGACCGCCGGAACCGGTGCGGACGAACGGCTCCGTGGTTGAGAACTCGTTCTATCGAGTTACCCTGGACCCGGAAAGCGGTGCGGTGAAGAGCATTTTCGACAAGCAACTGCAACGCGAAATCGTGGACTCGGCTAGCCCTTACCGATTTGGCCAGTATCTATACGTCACAGGCGGCGATGGCGACACGCAGATGGTCAATCCATTTCCGGCTCTGCCTCCCGGACAGTTGACCGTGCACTCTTCTTCGCACGGAAAAGTGTTGGGTGTCGAGAACCTTCCTTGGGGTCAGTCGATCCGTCTGTCCAGCTCAAACGTGAATACTCCCTCGATCGAAACGGAAATTCTTCTGTTCACCGATCAGAAAAAGATCGAGTTTCGCCTTCGTATCCACAAGGACTACACAAACGACAAGGAGGGAGTCTACATTTCGTTCCCCGTAGCCGCAACGAATCCTGAGTTCCACTTTGCCACCCAGCAGGATTGGGTCAACCCTGCCCGAAACCTCATGAAGGGCGGGAGTCTGGAGTGGTTTAACGTTCAACAATGGATGGCCGTCGGCGATCCGAATCTCGTTGTCGGCATCGTGCCGTTGGACACGCCGCTTGCCAGCTTTGGAGATATTAATCGTGGCAAATGGCCCGGCGAATTCAAGGCAGCAACAGGCACGATCTTCTCCTATGCGATGAACAACTACTGGCATACGAATTACCGCGCTGGTCAGTCCGGAGATTTTGTGTTCCGGTATGCAGTTACGAGCGGACCCCGACTTGACGGAGGCGGATTGACTCATCTCGGGTTTGACGAGATGCGCCCAGCGGAAGTGAACTATGTCGTCAGCCAAGATAAAGTGGGCAACCCGGCTCGTCCGCTGGCGCCGACAGGCACAAGTTTTCTGACGGTTGGCGGTGACGACATCGCACTGGTTACCTGGAAAAAAGCACAGGATGGAAAAGGAAGCATCCTTCGGCTACAGGAAACATCGGGCCAACCGGCGCAGACCACCATCATGTTGCCACACACAACGCTGGCATCCGCTAATTTGTGCTCCGGCGTCGAAGAGAATCTGCGCAGCCTGCCGGTGCAGAACAACACAATACATCTCTCCTTTAAACCATTTGAAGTCCTGACTGTGCGCTTCGAGACAAACTGAACAACAGCCCGTGACTCTCCGCCAGAGAGTGACCACGACCACCCTCGCTATTTCACTCGGTGGAACTTTCACTACGCCATTAAAAAAGTTCTTGACCGGCTGGGATTTCTGCCTTATATCTTCTTACTAGCTATTAGTTTCAGGCTGAGGTGAGCTTGTATCTCACCCCAGGTATTTCTCCCAGGCTAGGAGTTTGGCTATGAGGTTCATTCAGGTTTTGGCTTTTTCAACCCTCTCAGTTTCTCTTCTTGTGGGGCCATTAGTAAGTCAGACTACAAATGGATCCATAGGTGGAACAGTGACGGATGCATCCGGCGCAGCGGTCCAAGGAGTGCAGGTG
>JBAUOG010000119.1:0-2704 GCA_049579625.1 Bryobacteraceae bacterium | reverse complement strand
CGTTGCCGGTGAGACGATTGGTGGTGGGGTCGACGTTGATGGTGAGGTTGTTGGGCGCGTTGGTCCCGATCTTCTGGGTGAGATTGCCGAAGCCATCGAACGTGAACTGTTGGCTCCAGGCTCCGTTGGCATCGCCGCTGCCGCTGGCCTGGATTAATCGATTCAGCGAATCGTATTGATAAGTGATGGTTTCGCCGCTGGCGACATCGTTGATGGACTGCACGCGGCCGTTGTTCTGCGTGCCGGAGTAGTTGTAGGTGAAGTGATAGGAGCCGGTCGTTAGCTCCTTGAGCTGCAGGTTTGCGTTGTACTGGCTCGTTTCGGTGAAGGTGGATGCCGTGAGCGTGAGGATCTGATTGGCGGGACTGTATGTCACGCCGGAGACCAGGGTGTTGTTGTTCTGGTCAGTCATGGTGTTGAGACGCGACATAGCGTCGCGGCCGAAGGTATAAGTCGCCGCCGGTGCGCCCCAGGTCGTGGTGTTCGCGACCGGATAGGCGACGCTGTATAAGGTCCCGTCGTTGTTGTACAAGTAGGTAGCAATGAGCGCGCCTTGATTGAGCGGGTTGTTGCCGTCGAGCCCGATGCCCTTGGCCGCGACGTCGCCATTTTGGGTGTAGTTGTAGCCTTCCTGAACCGAATGGGAACCAACCGTATAGGAGATTGAGCTCACGCGCCCCAGCGTATAGGTGGAGTCGTAACTGGAGCCGTAGGAGTAAGTGGTGCTTTGTCCGGGAGCAGTGATTTTGGTGACGCGGCCGTAGTTATCGTAGGTGAACTTCTTCTGCTGGCTCTTGGCGTCGGTCACGGTGTCGACGGTTCCGTCGGTGTTGTAAGTATAGGTCACCGTGCCGGCTTCGGGGCTGGTCTTGCTGGTGAGGCGCTGGGCGCCGCTCTCTTGGCGAAATCATGCGAAAGTACCGGAGCGCTTTAACAAGTTCGCTAGTTTTGCATATTGAAGATGAACGTCCGGAGGTGCTTGATTGACAGGGTGGCGGAGAGAAAAGCCGTGGGCGATTGCCTCTCTGCTGCATGACGTGTTGGGCCGGCCCGGAACGACACAGGGCGCATTTTCCGGCGGATCGCTGAGAAATGTGCCGTGAAATGCACGATTCTCCAACACCTCGGAGCGCTTCGACAGGTTGGATGATTTCGCCAAGAGCTTCCGTCAGGCTGACCCGATCGGCTCCTACAGAACAATCGGCGGCCATCGCGCCGCGGTTCGCAGCGTTGCCTAGTCAGAAGAGCAAGCGCTCATGGAGGGAATATGGACACTTCGAGAAGTTTAATGACAATTGAGGAGGTAGCGAAGCTCCTGCACTACAGCACGAAGACCGTCTACAAAAAGGCAGCGCGGGGCGAGATTCCATCAATGCCAATTAGCCGTCGAAAGCGCCTCTTCAGCCGTGAAGCGATCGACTACTGGCTAGCCAACAAGCAGACGGGAATTCTATAATCGCCCTGCATGGCGAACCCCTCGTTCTGGACTTTTCGTCGAGGTGCCAAGTGGCACAGCGGCTGGCGTGACGAGTACGGCCGATGTCACTCTCAGGTGCATCCGGCCGGCGCGGGCAAAGCGCTGGCCCTGTCGTATGCGCACAAGATGGCTCTTGAAGCCTCTGGAGTCCGGGCAGGAGAGTCTGTCCGGGGCAAGGAGATTCGATTTGCACTCGAGGCCTTTCTGTCCCGCGCTGATGTCAAGTCCTCCACACACGACCTGAACCGCCGTCATCTCGAATCGCTTCTGCAGCATTTCCAACTGCGGACCGTCGATCAACTGACGGAGAACCTTATCCATCAATGGTTGGCGCATTTGAAGGCCTCGGGTCACAATGCAGGCGGGCAGAGCCTGTGTCTGCGAATTCTGAGGTCATTCTGTCGATTCTGTCGCAAGCGAAAGTGGCTAACCCGGTACCCCTTCGAGGACTTCCGGATTCCGAAATCAGAGTTCGTCGGCTCCTACCTGTCGGAAGAGCAGCGCAGGAAACTGTTGTCGGTAAATCCTCGGTACGACGTCGACATCCATCTGAACCGCGTGCTCACCTTTGGGTTGTACTCGCTTTTGCGAATTAGTCAGGTGTTTCATGCCGATTGGTCGCACTTTAGAGCGCCCGATCAACTGTGGGTTCCCGGCATCAAAGGCCAGGAGGGCCGCTGGATCACGCTTCACCCAAAGGCGATTGCCACAATGGGACCGCCGAAGGAAGCCGGGCGCATTTTTGACCGTTGGTCGACACTTCCGGCGTTTCGCGAAGCGGTTTACAAAAAAGTGAAGCGCGAAAAGCTCCGCGGCGTGCGCTTTCACGAGACCAAGCACACGGGCATTTCGGCCCTGCTTGAAGCTGGCTATTCGATCCCGGAAGTTTGTAGAATAAGTGGGAACTCGTACCGGACCATCGCGCACTACGCGCATGTCAACGAGCAGAAGGTCTTTGAAAAGTGGAAAGCTTTTGACTACTCAGGTGTCACCGCCGAAGGCGAAAGTTGTACAGCAACTGTACAGCAAAAAGCGGCGAAACAGGGGGCAAGTGAGGCTCCAAAGCTCACCACGGAGCAACAAGGCGAAAACATGAAACACAGCCAATTCGCGACGAATTCTTCACTTTAGACGGAGGTGAATTTATCGCGGGGTGGAGCAGCCTGGTAGATCGTCGGGCTGAACAGAACTATTGATAACTCAAGGTGTTTTTGACATTCGTACAGC
>JBAUOG010000118.1:0-1531 GCA_049579625.1 Bryobacteraceae bacterium | reverse complement strand
GGTCCAGTGTGTTTTGTACATCGGCATCCCAGACAGAATCGGGCATGATACTTTCTCCCTTTCCTCCAAAATGTCTACAACATCATAGAAGACCATGTTGGAGACTCCTTACTGGTTAGATGATTCTCCTCCCAGGGCTTGATCCAGGGCGTGACAGGCACTGATCAATGCAAGGTGTGTAAAGGCCTGGGGGAAGTTGCCATATGCTTCTCCTAAAGGACCCACCTCCTCTGAGTACAAGCCGAGGTGGTTGGCATAGGTCAGCATTTGATCCAGGTTTTGCCTGGCTTCTTCCAGTTTTCCCGCGCGCGTTAAGGCCTCCACTAACCAGAAGCTGCAGATAGAAAACGTCCCTTCAACACCTTTGAGCCCATCGTCTGCTGCGTCCACACGATAGCGGTAGACATGCGGTTCGTGCATGAGTTCGCGCTGTATACGCTCGATGGTACGAACGACGCGTGGATCAGTCTCAGATGTAAATCTGGCGAGCGAGATCAGTAAGGCGCTGGCATCGACGGCATCACTGCCATAGTACTGCACAAAACTCTGCTTGTCTTCGTTCCATCCTTGTTCCATGATTTCATTGTAGATGGTATCGCGAGTGGCCCTCCATGCGTCAAGTGGAGCGGGCAGGCTCTGATCTTGCGCTATGCGGATGGCACGATCAAAGGCCACCCAACACATCACGCGGGAGTGTACGAACGCTCTCTTTCCACCACGCACCTCCCAGATACCCTCATCCCCGGCCTGCCAGTTCTTCTCCAGCCACTCGAGGAGGTGAAGGAGATAGTGCCAGCCTTCGTAGTAGATGCCCCGCTTGCGGGTATAGACATAAATCCCATCCAGGAATTCACCCGTGATATCGAGCTGCAATTGCGTGTAGGCTCCATTGCCTATGCGGACCGGGCGACTGTGCCGATAGCCATCCAGATGATCCAGGGTAATCTCTGTCATGTCGTGTCCACCGTGAATGGTGTACATGGTTTGTAGAGAGCCATCCTCCTTCAACTCAGCAGCCCGCGCCCGCAGCCAACTCACAAATGCCTCTGCCTCCTCGTGGAAGCCAAGGGTGAGCAGACTGTGGATGGTTAACGAGGAATCCCGCAGCCAGGTATAGCGATAATCCCAGTTGCGTTCGCCCCCCATACTCTCTGGCAAACTCGTAGTAGGAGCGGCCACAATCGCACCGGTTGGAGCATACGTTAAGAGTTTTAAGGCCAGGGCTGACCGCTGCACCATCTCACGCCAGCGGCCCTGGTAGCGACACTGCGCGAGCCAGGTGCGCCAGTAGTGTTTTGTTTCCTGCAGCAGCTGTTGATACTGCGCCGGCGAGAGATGCGGTGGCTCACGCTCTTGATCGCCTGTGCTTTCTAAGAGAAAATAGGCCCATTGATCTTGCTGGAGTGTAAACGTGCTGCTCATCCCGCCGTGGCCATCATCCTTGAGTGGTGTGGAAGCAAAAAGCCCCAGGCTCACATCATTATGCTGAAAGACTGCTCCATGCTCCGAAAGCTGGATAGTATGTGTATCG
>JBAUOG010000117.1:0-1532 GCA_049579625.1 Bryobacteraceae bacterium | reverse complement strand
AGTTCGACAGGTCTACTTTTATTTTCATTCAGGAAAACAACGTGACCCTGATCGTCCATGTCTGGCCCGTATTCGAGCAGGAGCGACTGTTCGCGATTGAAGGTACGTGACAGCGCATTGTACATATCACGATACTGTTCTTCCAACTCTTGCTTGCGTACTGCGATGTCGCTCTCACGTAATGCTTCGCTCAACAATTTCTGTGCTGCTTTAACATACTCTCCACCCTTGGTCAGTTCACGTATTTCAAGAAGTTCCGTCGTAGGATATTCTGAAAGTAGTAAAACAAGGTGTCTCTGTTTTTCTGAACTGTCGTATTGTGCTTGCTGTAAATATGCCTCGGCTTCCTCTAGATGC
The DNA here is from genome assembly GCA_049579625.1 of Bryobacteraceae bacterium. Taxonomy (GTDB): domain Bacteria; phylum Acidobacteriota; class Terriglobia; order Bryobacterales; family Bryobacteraceae; genus CAJCIT01. The sequence goes on along the minus strand of JBAUOG010000117.1, from coordinate 1,175 downwards.
TCCTGCATCGTGCTGGCGCGCACATCTGCGCTGATAAAGCTCGTTTTAGTCTCATCGAGTTGTGTAGAAAGCATCTCGGATTGTTCATGTAATATGCGCAGCCGTTCACTTAATTCCTCTGCATTTGATGATTCTGCTACCCGAAGTAATTCGTTCGCTTCTGACTGGGCTTCTAGAAATTGCTGGTGAATACGTTCGTATAGAGTTGCAACATTAGCTTCGTTAATCTTTGCTCTTTCTTGTGCCTCTCGTGTTCTCTGAAACTCCTCCCAGGTATTGATGATAGTCTTCATTTGCATCTGTAACGATGTAGCCTGGTTTTTTAATTTGACCATTCCCATGAGCGTGCTTTGGACATGTTTTGCATCACTTGCTAATTGAGCAATCCCCTTACACTCACGCTCTAATTGAGCAAGAAGCCTGTTGTACGCCTGCCTTGCCTCTTGTGTCTGTAAACGCGCTCTTTGATACTTACTTCTGAGATCATCTACAGTAAATCTGGTCTGTGAAAGCTCTGCGTACATCTCTTCGATACCACTCTCTGGCAAAATCTTGCGTATCCTAGTTTGCTTTTCCTGGATCTGAGACAATTGATGTTCGTAGTACGCAAGTTGACTATATAATGCCTGAAGCTCCTCTTCACGAATGGCCTGTTTCTGTTTCAGCTCGTCTAATTCGCGCTGTCTTATACGCAGGCGGGTAGTTCTTCCAATATATCTTGCTTCGCCTCCTCCTGCATGCCCGGTAAGCAATCCATGAGACCAGGACCCATCCTGATTGGTTCTTACAGCACTGGTTCCCTGGGCACTCTCACTGTGATTTAAAGCTTGCAGAATAGCTGCTATCGTTGATTCCCAATCAGTATCAACCAGGGATTTCCGGATAGAAGTATCGAAACAAAGCCCGCTGATATTCAATTGAACATGCTCAAAATTGCGGGGGTGTTCGTTTGTCAGCCTGAGAAAGGCGTCTATATCAAGACGGCAATCGCTCAGTCCCTCCACAGCAAGAAGTGCGTCTGCGGCGACTACTTGCTGTGGCGCTATAACTAACGCATCGAGTAGTCCAGCATCTTCGAGCATATATTCGATACGTCCAGCCTCAGCGCTTTCATTTTCAATATCAGGAGCGAAATCAAGGAGTGAATAAAGTGGTAGAGCGACTATGCCTTGCTC
>JBAUOG010000116.1:0-2853 GCA_049579625.1 Bryobacteraceae bacterium | reverse complement strand
CCGCCTGGTCGAGCACGTGAAGGATCAGCCGGCGGTGATCGGGTTCCAGATCGACAACGAGACGAAATCGTACCACGTGAGCGGCCCGGACGTGCAGCGTGGCTTTGTCGATTCACAGAAGAAGCGTTTCGCGAGCCTCGATGCGCTCAACCACGCCTATGGGCTCGATTACTGGAGCAACCGGATCAACTCCTGGGAAGACTTCCCGTCCGTTGACGGAGCAATCAACGCGAGCCTCACATCCGCATTCGCCGAATACCAGCGCGGGCTGGTGACCGAGTATCTTGCGTGGCAGGCCGGCATCGTACGAGAGATCAAGCGGCCCAATCAGTTCATCACGCAAAACTTCGATCTCGACTGGCGCGGCTACTCCTATGGCATACAGCCCGACGTGGATCATTTCGCCGCGGCCCGTGCGCTGGACGTGGCCGGCATCGACATCTACCATCCAAGCCAGGACCACCTGACGGGTGCGGAGATCGCGTTTGGCGGAGATCTGGCCCGGTCCATGCGGGGTGGAAAGAACTACCTGGTCATCGAGACGGAGGCCCAAGGCTTTCCTGACTGGACGCCTTATCCGGGCCAGCTTCGGCTACAGGCCTACAGCCACCTGGCATCCGGCGCGGAGATGGTGTCTTATTGGCACTGGGCGACCACCAACAATGGCATCGAAACGTACTGGCGTGGGCTGCTGAGCCAGGACTACGCGCCGAACCCGACCTTCCGCGAGGCCCAGCAAATTGGCGCGGAGTTGAAGCGCATTGGCCCCGAACTCGTGGGCCTTCAGAAGAAGAACCAGGTGGCTTTGTACTTCAGCAATCGCGCGCTGACTGCCTTCAACGCGTTCAAATTCGGTTGGACGTCGAGGCTCACCTACAACGACGTGCTGCGCCCCTTCTACGACGCGCTTTACCGTGCCAACATCGAAGCCGACTTGATCGATCCCTCCACCAAAGATCTATCGCGCTACAAGCTCATCATCGTTCCGGCGCTCTACACAGCGTCCGACGAGGAGATCGCAGCGCTGAAGGCCTACGTGACCGCGGGTGGCCACCTTGTGCTCACTTTCAAGAGCGGCTTCTCCGATGAAAACGTGAAGGTGAGGTCGACCAGCCAGCCCGGAGGCTTTGCAGACATTGTGGGCGCCACCTATAGCCAGTTCGTGATCCCCGAAAAGGTGTCGATCAAAGGAGCTGGCTTTGAAGCTCGCGGAACTGAGGACGTGCGCTGGTGGATGGAGCTGCTGCAGCCCACCACAGCCACGGTGATTGCCAGCTACGATCACCCGGTGTGGGGAAAGTATGCTTCCATTACTCGAAACGGTTACGGCAAGGGCGAGGTTACTTACGTCGGTTTCATGCCGAGCGACGCCCTGATTGGCGCCATCCTGGCGCAGGCCGTTGAACGCGCCAAAGTGACCCGCCTCGGCGCTGATTTTCACTTTCCATTGATTGTGCGAGGCGGCGTGAACGCCCGTCACAAGGCAGTTCACTACCTATTGAACTATTCAGCCGGCTCAAGGGCGTTGGAGTATCCGTTCGGCGCGGGTGCGGATCTGCTGTCAGGCAAATCTATAGGCAAAGGCGACCGGATCGAGCTCGGGCCCTGGGGCATCGCGATCGTAGAGGAGTCCACACCAAATCCGCAGAAGTGATGACTACTCGGGTTGAAGCGGCGTACCGCACACTCGGCAATGTGATCGTGCGTCGTTTGCCGGCGACGGCGATACCGGTGATGAAACTGGAGTCGTCACAGGCGAGGAAGAGCGCGGCCTTCGCGACTTCGTCCGATGTACCCATGCCGCCCAACGGCGTCGAGGAGATGATGTGATCAAGAACCTCCTTCGGCCTCGGGGATTTTAGCGTTATGTTTTCGGCAAGTTTGGCATCGCGTGCAGGGTCTTTAGCCTCGGCCTTAGTGGTGGCTATGAGCAGATACGATGGCGACAGACAAGCGGAGTAGCCACCAATCGATCTGATCGAGAATGCCGCGCTCCGTCTAGCTTAACTAAGTGCTTTTTGTAAGACTGCTTACATACCTAACTGCCGACGGCTTGGCGCTCTGTGATCGAAGGCTAACTATCTTTCTATATGCTCAATATAGGCAGCTTCGAGAAGAGCCGACGAACCTGCGGTGGCCGGTGACTTTAGCGCGTTGCCTGGGTTAGGGCCTTCCGGGATGCCCCGCGGCACCATTGAGCGCGTCCGAGCGCAGGGTGGGCAGAAAATTGGGCACAGTAAGGTTTCTTCAGGCGGACAAAATCGGTACCCTAGTTTTACGACGTCGAGCAAGTCGTTGCGGGACAGCCGCTGGATCCCGCGCGCCAAATGGAACCTGTCACACGGCGGGTCAGGTCCAGTCCCGTTGATCGAACAGAAGTTGTGTGGAGTCGTTTTTAGAAAAAGGGAATCGTGAAAGCCAAGCAGTCGAAAAAACTTGACTCCAGTTCGCGCGTGGTGGCTCGATGAAGCGCTTTCTGGCTTACCGGATTGCTTTCTTGTGTCTAGTTTTCACTACTCTTTCGCCCTGTATCTGGCCACAAGCGACGATCGGCGAGTCGACAACTCAGGCACCCGTTTCGATTCATCCGCGGCCGGTGGCAATGACGCGAGTTGACGGCAAGCCTTTCCAATTCGCGGAAAACATCAATTGAATGTCACTGCTGCGGGTCCCTTGTTCGGGTCCTCAACTCGACCGTGCAGCTAACTGCCTCGATGACGGCCCATTGACTTCCCTACCATTCGCTCTGGACACACCAGTAACCGAACCCCCGACTGGAAGCGCTTTCACCTCCGCGGAGCTTCAGTCTCCCAACGAATATTTCGCCACGCGAAACGAGGCGGTGTCTACGAC
>JBAUOG010000115.1:0-4999 GCA_049579625.1 Bryobacteraceae bacterium | reverse complement strand
TCATCCATTAATGCCTCCAGCGCGGGTTTGCCGCGATAGTTCGCCAATTCTCTCACAAATTAGCGATGCGGTGTGACGCTACCCTCGTGCGAGGTCCAAGCGGATTACCGACGACAACGCCGTGTATAGGTCCCTAAAGGAGCGCGCGACACTCGCGACACTAACGATCTGACGGTGGAACTCATTGGACTCGGATCGTCATCGCGCCAGCCTCGCTCCATCGACTTCTGTCTGAAGTTCCGACCTGTTAATGCAGGAGTCCGACAAGCCACCATCGAACTAAGGCCATCGAGAACGCGAAGAGTGCCCCGCCGCGAAATGTGGCAAGGTTGCTCGGGAATCGTCCGCCGCGGCGCCGCCAATTCCCCAAGAAATACATTGCACATCCGGTAACAATGGGTGCTAATAGGAGACTGGCACCGGGAAGAACGACGCGCGTCGCAACGAGGCGGTGTGGGATTAGCAAAGCGGAGATTAGTCCCGCAGCCGCACCGATAATCACCAGTCCAAACGCCGAAAAGGTCGGGCTGTGCTCTCTTCGACGGTTGATCAGCGCGCTGAGCGCTTCTGCGGCTAGCTCGAACGATACTTCTAGAAGAAACTCTCCGAAGATCTCGAATACCGCCGCAAGGAGCCCGACAATTAAATCCTCCACATCTCAATCTACGCGTCGTGAGAGACGTTTGTTTCAACCCACGTCTGTTTTTACATGAGCGAGCTCTCACCTATCTTCGGAGAAGTGCATCGACCCAGGCCCGTCACTACGATTCCAGACGATAACGCCGTTTACCGTTCCTAATCCGGCGAAACTTACCACATCGCGACTTGGGAACGGCGCCGAGGAAGTACGAGCGACCAGGCCGGCAAGCACTGACCTCGCAGATCAAATCCGGATCAAAATCCGCGCGTGTCCTTGTGTAAGACCAACATGCCGAGAGCGCAACGGGATTCCCGAAATCCAAAAATTTGCACTTTGGCGCTCGTGGCCAGAGAGGGACAAGCATTCACAGGCGCCTTCATGCTCAAAAGTTCTCGATCATCCATGCGTTGTCATCTGTGGAGGTGTTGGAAACTGCCAGGTACTTCCCGTCCGGAGAAGGCAAGCCCCAGCCCCAAACGCCTCCCTCGGCCATCCGCAGAACGTGCGCGTTGCCTTCTAGGTCGATGTGGAGAAGAGTGTGGCCTTCTCGTGAAAGGCTTCCAGCGTAGAATCCTCTCCCATCGCTCGCCCAATCCAGACCAGCAAGATGGCCCCACCCTCTTACTTGATATCGTGGCTCGGCCCTCCACGAATAGGCAAAATACGGATATAAATCTCAGATTCCCCAGGTTTTGCGATAGCAAGGCGCGATCCATCCGGAGAAACGCCCCAGAGATAGCCGAACGCGGGCTCGCTCGCAATCTTCGTAATTTCGCGTCCCCTGCCCAAGAGGGAATCGAAGGCCACGAAGGTCCACTGCCTTGTGTCCGGGCTCAGCTCTACAAGGACGCAAAGAGTTGAGGGCGCCCGGGCGCAGCTATACGAGAAGAAGCCATGAGAGGTCAGAACCACCTGTGGCACGCCTCCCGGCGTTACGGGAACCCTCATAAGAGTGTAGAGACTGAACGTCCAGGCGCTGCTACCACCTGTCGGATTGGCAGTGTACAGGACCGAGGAGCCATCTGGACTTAACCGTGGCATATCAAGGTCGCGTTTGGCGTCTGTAACCAGTAACCTTGGAGATTCTTCGTCCAGAGCTTGCACGAAGATCTCACTTCTGCCGTTGTGATCGGACGTCAGCAGGACCGCCCGACTGTCAGCTGTCCAACCCCAAGGATAGTAATCGTCGTCACTGAGTGTCAGGCGCCGCGGCCCTTTCAGACGTGTCCCGTTTGCCTCCAGTTCGCCAACGTAGACGTCGTGGCGGCCCGATTCTTTCAAAAATGCGAGATGCCTTCCGTCGGCAGTCACTCGAAGGTTATTTTGCACGGAACCTGCCCAATTTGTGATTCGCCGGGGTTTGCTGATGGGCTTGCCGCTGCTGTTGTTGACCTGGACTTCCCAGAAATTGGTGTCACTCATATTGGGAGGCGCCTCCCACATTGTGTAGATGACTCGACCATCGGCCAGCCAACATGGCTCTCCGCCCAAATTCGGGGCAGACACCAGTTGAGTAGGTTCGCCACCTGCCAAAGCGCGACTCTCCAGCGAGATATCCGTCTTATCGCTCGCCCGGTGGACCTTAAGATAGGCGACGCGCTGCCCGTCTGGCGACCAGACGAAGTTTGCAATTGAACTACTGCCATCGACGCCGAAAAGCCTACGCGGCTTCTCCCCGTCTGCTCCCATCAACCATAGTTCTCGGGCCTCGTTACCGGATACACCTCTGTTTTCTACATAAGCAACCAGAAACCCGTCTGGCGAAATTATTCCAGACGTCGCGTTGTCGCGCAGTAAACGGGCTGCGCCGCCAAGCAAGGAAACTGTCCAGATGCTCGAGTGTTCCGTGTCGGACGCGCTGACGAGCAACTTCGTTCCGTCCGGGAACCACGCGGTGGGAGCCCAGATAGCAGCGGTTATTGCCGGTGGCCTGGGTATTGAGCGAATTTCCCCGGTTTCGATGAGCTTGACGTGAATTCCGGACCGGTCTCCGTAAGCCAAGTATTTGCCGTCGGGCGAGATGGCCAGCCCCCGTAAAGGATTCTCGGAAGAGTTCCCAGTCAATCGGCGCTGCTTTAACTCGGGAAGCGCAAATCGATGATGTGACGAGAACCAGGCAATGCTCGACGCGATTATCAGCACGGCCAGGGCGGCCGCCAGAATGAGCGGCAGCTGTCTAGCGGAGGTCTGCATCGATTCGGTGTTCCGCGCCAACCGCTTCAGATCGGCGCGCAGGTCTGATGCGTGTTGATATCGGACGTCCCGGTCTTTCTCCAAGGCCTTGTGAATGATCCGTTCCAACTCTGCAGGAAGCTTCGCGTTCAGACTAGTAGGCGGCTCGGGCGTCTTGTATAGCATGGCGTCGATGACTGCGTTCGAGGTCTTGCCTTCGAATGGCGTCTTTCCCGTTGCCATCTCATACAGGACCACGCCGACCGAGAAGAGATCCGTTCGGACATCCAGCGGCTCGCCTGTGGCCTGTTCCGGCGACAAGTAGCCCGGTGTTCCTGCCGCGGCGCCGGTGGCCGTCAGGGTCTCTGCGCCTGCTGTTTCCGTCTTCGCCAAGCCGAAGTCGAGGATCTTCGCCTGCCCACCTTTACTCAGGAACAGATTGGCCGGCTTGATGTCGCGATGGACGATGCCGCGCGCATGCGCCGCATCGAGGCCGTCGGTGATCTGAATCGCCCAGTTCAGCAGCGAGTCGAGCGGAACGGGTTTGCCCCGGACGCGCTGCTTCAGCGTTTCACCATCGAGCAACTCCATCGCTAGAAACGGATGACGCTCGTGTTCGCCCACTTCGTGGATCGTGCAGATGTTCGGATGATTGATCGCCGCCGCGGCACGTGCTTCACGCGCGAAACGCTCCACCGCCGTCGGGTCGCGCGCCATTTCGGCAGGCAGAAACTTCAGAGCCACGAGGCGGCCGAGTTGTAGATCGCGGGCTTTCCAGACCTCGCCCATACCGCCACGGCCAAGCCGGTCCACGATTTCGAAATGCCCAATCTTCTGTCCCGGCTTCAATAACGGAGCAACAGAGACGGGCGAGTCCTCCAGAAACGACTCCGCTCCGGGTGCGGTATCCAGCAGCGACTGCACTTCCTCGCGAAGCCGCACATCATCGCCACAACTCTTCGACAGAAACTCCGCGCGCTGCTCCGGCGGCAGCGCCATCGCGGCCTGAAAGAGCTCTTCAACTCTCTTCCAGAGGTCAGCCTGCATTGGCATCCTTCGGCTGAGTTCGCGCTTCAGCCAAACCTTCGCCAGGCTGAAGTCACGAATCACCGTGTTCGGATGCACGCCGAGAACCTCCGCTGTCTCTTCCACACTCATCCCGCCGAAGTAACGAAGTTCCACAATCTGCGCCTTGCGAGGGTCGAAACCTGCGAGTTCACTGAGCGCATCGTCCAGTGCCACCAGTGCAGCCGACTTCGCCGGCGAAAAGGCAAGGCCCTCATTGAGCGGAAGTGCGTGTCTTCCGCCGCCCCTCTTCCCACGGCACAACTCACGCGCATGATCCACGAGGATTTGCCGCATCAGCCGAGCTGCGACGCCCAGAAACTGCGCTCGGTTCTGCCAATCCACTTCCTGGTCTATCAGCTTGAGGTAGGCCTCGTTGACGAGCGCCGTGGTCTGCAGGGTATGGCCGCGGCGTTCCATCCGCATGTAGCGATGGGCGATTCGACGCAACTCGCTTTCGACAAGTGGAACCAGTTCGTGCAGACACTCTTCATCTCCGGCCCTCCAGCGAAGGAGTAGTTCGGTTACCGGTTCGGATCCCCTCGTCTCCAAGTTTTTTCCGCGGTCGTTGTGTCTGACCACGGATTATAGCGCTTCTGCAGGGTGTCACGGCGGAGGAGGGATTCATTCGAGACTCCCGCCGGGAGGAGAAGTAATGAAGGCCACCTTCTTGATCCCCGCACTGTTTTCCGCTGCTTTGGGATTCGCCGCCGATGAACCCAATCCCCCGGCGACTCCCTCTCTTACAATCCGGATTCATAACACAAGCTCAGCGTCGGAGAGCGAATTGAAGGAGATGAAGAAGAGCGCGAGCGAAGTCTTCAAGCGCTCGGGAATCGAAGTCGAGTGGGTTTCGTGCAGTTCACTTTCGCGGCACTCCGCACTGTGCCCGGATTCGGGAGTTTCCGCCGGCCGGACAATTATCTTTGTTCGTTTGGTTGATCGACGACTGGGGACCCTGTTAGGCCGCGCGGATCACCGCACATCCAGCCTCGTCATCTTCTACGAGACCGCCTGCGCGATCGAGCACAACACGAACGGAATCGTGACCAAAGGCCAGATTCTCGGGCACGGAGTAGCCCATGAGATTGGTCATCTGCTTCTCGCGTCGGACGCCCACTC
>JBAUOG010000114.1:0-3856 GCA_049579625.1 Bryobacteraceae bacterium | reverse complement strand
GTCCCGCGCCGTTATCGCCGTGGAAGTACTCATAGAACAGGATGTAGTCCTTCCAGTGCGGGTCGGTCTGAAACTTATCCGTGCCTCCGTAGACGGGACGGCGGCCGGACTCATCGCGCGTAAAGATCCCCGTCAGCCGGTTGACGATCTCACGGCTTACCTCAAAGAGGTTCATCAAATTGCCAGAACCGGTTGGGCACTCAATCTTGAAGCTGTCGCCGTAATAGAGGTAGTAGGACATCAGGGCGCGAATCAGCAGCACGTTGACGGGCATCCAGATGGGCCCGCGCCAGTTGGAGTTACCCCCGAACATGCCGGTGTCCGATTCGGCGGGAAGATAATTCACACGGTATTCCTGGCCTTCGACGTGGACGACAAATGGATGGTCTAGATGGTAGCGGGAGAGCGCCCGAATCCCATACGGACTCAGGAATTCGTTTTCATCGAGCATCCGCGTGAGAATCCGGCGAAGCCTTTGCTCGTTCACAAGCGCTATGATGCCGCGTTCCCCCACGCCCCAATGGCCCGGTCCGGTTGCATGGAAGCTCCCTGTGAGCTCGGGCATGCGCCGGATGCGCTCACTATATGTCGCTAGCACGCGAGGCATCAGTTCCCGCTGCCATGGCTCGATGACCGACGTGGCGCATATCGGCAACAGTCCCACCATCGACCGGACTTTCAGCCGCGATGCAGTGCCGTCGGGAAGGCGGAGCACGTCATAATAAAATCCGTCTTCTTCGTCCCACATCCCTCCCGGGACTGATTGGTTCATGGCGTGAGCGATCCAAAGGAGATGGTCCATCAACTTGGTCGCCATGTCCTCATAGATGGGATCGTCACTGACCAGCTCGGTGGAGATCTCCAGCAGATTCTGAGCGAACAGGGCAACCCAGGATGTTCCGTCAGCTTGTTCCAGATGGCCGCCCGTGGGCAGCGTCGCGCTGCGATCGAAAACGCTGATGTTGTCCAAACCGAGGAAACCGCCTTCGAACAGATTCTTGCCGAAGCGATCTTTGCGGTTGATCCACCAACTGAAGTTGAGCATCAGCTTTCCCAACGACCGCTTGAGAAAATCGGTGTCGCCCCGGCCGAACATAGCCTGCTCCGTCCGGTATAAAAAGAGGGTTGCCCAGGCATGCACGGGCGGGTTGACGTCGCTGAAATTCCATTCATAGGCCGGGATTTGACCGGTGGGATGCAGGAAGAATTCGCCCAGCAACATGTCGATCTGCTGTTTGGCGAAGTCCAAATCGACCACGGAGAGAGCGAGGGTGTGGAAGGCCAAGTCCCAGGCTGCATACCAGGGATATTCCCACTTGTCCGGCATGGAAATGACGTGGTGGTTGACCAAGTGGAACCATTCCATGTTTCGCATGTGCTTGTTGCCCGGCCGCATCGGATCGATACCATGTTCTTCCAGCCACTTGTCGATGTCGAAGCCGAAATACTGCTTGCTCCACAGCATTCCGGCCAAGGCTTGGCGCATAACCCGGGCTTGGTCTTCGGTGACCCGCTCCGGCGTGACGGCCCGGTAGAACTCGTCCGCCTCGTTGCGGCGCGATTCAATGTCTGCTGTGAAGTTCTTAAATGGATCGCCGATTGCCACGGGGGCCACGTTGCTGAGCCGAAGGCGAACCGTGGCGGTTTCGCCAGCGCCGACGGTGAGTTGATACTCAGCTGATGCTTTGGTTCCGGTTTGCTGCGGATTCACCGCTCCCAGCTGGCCGTGGACGATGTAGTCGTTGATGCCGTCCTTGACGTACGGTGAAGCGTTGTGCGTCCCAAAGATACGCTGGTTGTTGGTTTCGTTCTCCGTGAACAGAAGGGGTACATCGCCTTCGCAATAGAGATAGCGCTCGCCGAGCAGTTCGTGTGACGCGGCGACAGCGCTCGCTCCACCCGTCGCAGTCGCCAGTTTCAGCGAGGGTTTGGGCGTTCCCTCCCACCAAGTCCAGGTATTGCGGAACCACAGAGTAGGCAGTACGGAAAGTTTCGCCGCTTCGGGACCGCGATTGCAAACGGATACCTGAACAAGCGTGTCCTCGGGGGCGACCTTGGCATACTCCACAAACACGTCGAAGTAGCGATCGTCATTGAAGATGCCCGTATCGAGCAACTCGTATTCCATCTCGAGCCGGTTGCGGCGTTTGCTGGTCTCAACCAGGTTGTCGTAAGGGAATGCGTTCTGCGGGTATTTGTACAGATACTTCATGTACGAATGGGTCGGGGTGCTATCGAGATAGAAGTAGTACTCCTTGACGTCTTCGCCGTGGTTGGACTCGCTGTTCGTCAAGCCAAACATGCGCTCCTTAAGGATGGGATCCTTGCCGTTCCACAGCGCGACGCTGAAGCACAACAATTGCTTGTCGTCGCTGACGCCAGCAATGCCATCTTCACCCCAGTGATAGGCGCGCGATCGGGCTTGATCGTGGGTGAAGTAGTCCCAGGCGTTGCCGTCCGGGCTGTAGTCTTCCCGAACGGTTCCCCATTGGCGCTCGCTCAGATAAGGCCCCCATTTTCTCCACGCGATCTTCTTGTTCTTCGCTTCCTGGAGTCTGACAAATTCCGGATTGCTGTTCATGTGGTTCTCCTTTATGCTCCGCCGGTTCGCTGAGGCGCTGCTTGCGGGGCAGGATTCGCCAGCTCGATTCCTTACATGGATGGAGGCACAAACGTGACTGGCACGATCAATTATATTGTGTTGCGGTCGAGTTTCGCCGCTACTGTCGCTTGCGACAGGTGGGGGAATGAGACTTCGCGGCACTGTGCGCGGCCACTTCTACGGGTAGGCTGTACGGCGGTAGGGGGCGTCCCCGCAGCGTAGTGCACGCTCACGAGCAAACGCCATTGTGACCCGCGGCACCAAGGCGTACAATCACATTGGCAATATGGACTGGATTGATCCGCTCGCGGCGCCGCAAGCCGACCAAGAATTCCCGGTGATGAGGGTCAAGGAGTTTCCCAGAACCGCGAGCCGCACAACTACAGTTCACACAGGTGGACCGCAATGGTTCCTCTAGCCCTGTTCGTTTTGCTTCTTTTCGTCTACAGCCTGTTGTCGCGGCGGCTGGAGCGGACGATTGTCACCGCGCCCATCGTGTTCACGGTTGCGGGCATGCTGATGTTTCCCTCGTTGCAGGGAATCCTGAGCGCCGGGCTCACTTCGAAGATTGCGCTAAGCGTGGCCGAAGTCGGCCTGGTGATGCTGCTCTTCACGGATGCCAGCCGCACCGACCTGAATGTTCTGCGGGGCATTCGGAACCTGCCCGCGCGGCTGCTCAGCATAGGGATGTTGCTGACGATTATTCTTGGCGCGGTGGCCGCGAGGCTCGTGTTTCCGCAGCTCTCCATCTGGGAAGCGGGGATCCTGAGCGCTATCCTCGCGCCGACTGATGCCGGCCTCGGACAGGTCATTGTGAACAGCCCGCGCGTGCCCATGCGCATTCGCCAGGCGCTCAACGTGGAAGCCGGTCTCAACGACGGCCTTTCCGTGCCGTTTCTCCTGTTCTTCATGGCACTCGCGGCCGCGAAGATCGAAGGTGGCGCGTCCAGCCTCATGCAGTTCATCATTGAACAGCTTGGCTTTGGGGCACTCGTCGGGTTGGCAATTGGCCTTGCTGGCGGATGGTTGTTGAGCGTAGCCCGCCGGAAGGAATGGATCGCGGAGTCGTTCCAGCAAATCGGTTTGGTCGCGCTCCCGCTGCTCTGCTTGCTCGTGTCCGAAATGGTCGACGCTAGCATGTTCATCGCCTCCTTTGTCGCCGGCCTGACGGTGCAAATCCGATTCAGGGATGCCGGCAAGCAAGCTGTCGAGTTCGCGGAAGATTGGGGACAATTGCTGAACCTTGGCGTGTTC
>JBAUOG010000113.1:0-14568 GCA_049579625.1 Bryobacteraceae bacterium | reverse complement strand
CCATTTCTGTTCGCACATTTTTATCGGCGCGTTTTTCCTTGTCTATTTTTTCTTTTTTTTCCTTCCGCCAATTCTCGATTCTTGAGCCACATTCGGAGTGGGGTGGGCAGTTTTCAACCTCTCTAACTCTTCTATTTTTGCAGTGGCACCCCTGACCCGTCGTTTTTGCGGTGCAGCATTCTCACTCATAATTTGCCGCTCCTTTATTTTCAATGCTTTTCAGCGAGGCTCAGAGCGCAAGTGGGCAGCTTTCAACCTCGCCATCTCCTATCCCCGAAGCAAGCCAACGCCCAGCTCTCAACCGGTCCCACGACCCAAGAAGGCAAGGCAAAATCATCCCGCAATGCCACGAAAACCGGCCTCACCGGCCACATCGTCCTGCTTCCCGGCGACGACGCCGAACTCTACGAAGCCAAACTCCTCCACTGCGTCGAAACCCTCAACCCCATTGGCGAAAAGGAAACCGCGCTCGTCCAGGCCCTCGCCGACACCGAGTGGCGTCTGGCGCGTATCCCCGGTCTCGAATACGGCATCTACGCCCTCGCCCGCATCGAGTTCGCCGATAAGTTCAACGACCAGCCCGCCGAGCACCGCCCCCTCCTGATCCACGCCTACACCTTCCTCGCGTATCAGAAACAGCTGAACAACCTGAGCATCCAGGAGTCACGCCTCAATCACCAGTTCCTCAAGATCGTCGCTCAACTTCGTGAGCTCCAACACAACCGCCAGCAACAGGAACAGCAGCAGCGACAAGCCAAGCTCACCGAAGCCGCCCGCCAGTACATCGCCGCGAACAAGGCGAAGAAGCCTTTCAACTACAAAGAATTTGGGTTCGAATTTTCAATGGACGAAATCGATCGTTTTGCCAAGGTGATCCAACAGAGCGAGAAGGGTCTCTCCGCTGCGTAATGCTCACGTAATCGTCCCGACCCGGTTCGTGCCGCTTGGCGCCGGCTGGATAGTTGGTTTTGCGCTGTGAAGACGGCCAAGCCGTGGCTTTTTGACAATTGAATAGAAATGACGTCCAGGTGTCGTCCTGGGCCAGTTGATCTGGCAAGATAATCTGTACAGTCGTCATTTCCGTGCTCCTCTCCTGTTTTTCGTCTGCAGTCTCTGTCGTAGCCGGTTACCCCGTTTCGACGCGTTGTTGAAGTCTTGTGCTGAACTCGGGCCTCATACGCAGCGGAAATTTGAAGTATTGTAAAGCAGGATTCCGAACGGCCTTTCCTGCCTTCCGGTTGGATTGGCAGTTGCGGCCGGGAAGGACATTTGACTGATGGTGCGAAACCTCCCCGCGAGTAACATTTCCCCGTGCCAACAGCGTCTTACGCTCAAGGGGAGCCGCAGTTTCATGGGGTCGAAGCCTGCCCCTGGTCGGAGCAGCGCTTTCTTTTGGAGTCGGATGAATGAATACACCCAGCACACTTGAACCCAATCCGGTGCGAGCGCCGGCGAAACCTCAGCTCACCCCACCCTTGGAGCCCGAGGAAAAGCACCGCAGTCTGTGGTGGCTTTGGCTGCTGCTTCTGGGTCTTATCGGATACGGCGGGTATCGAGGTTGGCAGTTTGTGCAGGCTTCCAAACCGGCGGCAAAGGCCGGCCAGGGTGCCCGGATGGGACCCCGCAGCACGCCGGTGGTCGCCGTCACGGCGCGCGTTGGCGATTTGCCCATCTATTTGCGCGGGCTGGGTTCTGTTTCGCCGTTCAATACGGTAACGGTGCGAAGCCGGGTGGACGGCCAAATCATGAAAGTCGACTTCGCGGAGGGACAGCTGGTTCACGAAGGCGATGTGCTGCTGGAAATCGACCCCCGGCCTTTCCAGGTTCAGTTGGAGCAGGCACAGGGGCAACTGGCTCGGGACCGCGCCCAGCTCGCCGATGCCAAGGTCAATCTTGACCGGTACAAGGCACTCTACGAAGCGAAGGTGATACCGAAGCAACAGCTGGATACTCAAGACGCCAGCGTGAAGAATTTCGAGGGCGCCATCGAAGCAGACCAGGCCGGAATTGACAGCGCCAAGCTGCAATTGACTTACTGCCGCATCACGGCTCCTCTGACCGGGCGTGTTGGCTTCCGCCTGGTGGACCAGGGCAACATCATCCATGCCGCCGACCCGAATGGCTTGCTGGTGATTACACAGTTACAGCCGATCGCCGTATTGTTCACCATCCCCCAGGACGATTTGCAGCCCGTATTGAAAAAGCTGCGAGTGGGCGCCAAGCTGCCGGTAGTTGCGTTTGACCGCGACAATGTGACGAAGCTCGCCACCGGAACGCTAGTGACTGTCGACAACCAGATCGACGCGACCACCGGTACGTCCAAGCTGAAGGCGGTGTTCGACAACTCCGACTTCGCGTTGTTTCCCAATCAGTTCGTCAATGTGCAGCTATTGCTGGATACCGACCATAACGTTGTGATCGTCCCAGCGGCCGCGATCCAGCGCGGGCCTCAAGGGACCTTCGTTTACTTGGTCAAGGACGTTAATGGTCAGAAGAAAGTGTCCGTGCATCCGGTGACGATCGGCGATTCGGAAGGCATTCGGATCGTGGTGAAGGACGGTCTGGCAGCAGGAGATGTGGTTGTCGTGGATGGCGGAGACAAGCTGGTGGAGGGTTCGGTGGTGGATACCCGCGAACCGAGGACACCAGCAACCGGCGCTGGCGCCCGCGGCGTACCCGGGGCTATGCCCGGCTCCGATAAGACTCCAGACAGCGCGTCCAAAACGTCTGATGTGTTGCGGCCGCCGGCCGGTGCGAAAACTCCGGCGGCATCCGGTCAACGGCATGGCGGCCGGAGACCAGGCCCATGAGTCCGTCGCGACCGTTCATCCTGAGACCGGTCGCGACGTCGTTGCTCATGGCCGCGATCTTACTCGCGGGCGCCGTCGCGTATAAACAGCTCCCGGTTTCTGCCCTTCCGCAGGTTGACTATCCCACCATTCAGGTGGCAACTTTCTATCCGGGCGCGAGTCCCGATGTAATGGCGTCGTCGGTGACGGCGCCGCTTGAACGCCAGTTCGGGCAGGTTCCAGGCCTTAAGCAAATGACGTCTACGAGCTCCTTCGGGAGTTCCGTGATCACGCTGCAGTTTGATCTCGAACTGAATATCGATATCGCCGAGCAGCAGGTCCAGGCGTCCATCAACGCCGCCGGTACGTTCCTGCCTCCCGATCTGCCGAATCCGCCGATCTACAGCAAGGTCAACCCAGCGGACGCACCCATCCTTACGCTCGCGCTGTCCTCGAAGACCCTGCCCCTCTCGAAGGTTCAGGACCTGGCCGATACGACGCTGGCTCAGAAGATTTCACAATTGCCCGGCGTCGGCTTGGTCTCAATTAGCGGCGGCCAGAAACCCGCCATTCGAATCCAGGCGAACCCGACAACATTGGCATCCTACAACCTGAGCTTAGAAGACCTGCGCAGCGCGTTGGCGGCCGCGAATGTGAATCAGGCCAAAGGCAACTTCGACGGGATCCGTCAGGGTTTCACGATCGACGCCAATGACCAGGTTCTTACCAGTGCGGGCTACCGGCCGCTCATCGTGGCCTACCGCAATGGCGCGCCAGTCCGTATCAGCGATGTAGCTATGGTCCTTGACGATGTCGAGAACGCGAAGCAAGCCGCATGGATGAACACCACGCCTGCGGTGATCATGAATATCCAGCGGCAGCCCGGGGCCAATATCATCAGCGTTGTCGATCGGATTCGGCAGCTTCTGCCGCAGTTACGCGCCGGGTTACCCTCGTCCATAGAGATCACCACGCTCACCGACCGGACCACCACGATTCGCGCGTCGGTCCGGGACGTGCAGTTCTCGCTGATGCTGACCGTAGCCCTGGTGGTCATGGTCATCTTCCTCTTTCTTCGAAATTTTGCCGCCACGGTTATTCCCAGTTTTGCGGTGCCCCTCTCAATCGTCGGTACGTTCGGCGTGATGTACCTGATCGGCTACAGCCTCAATAACCTGACGTTGATGGCCCTCACCATTTCCACGGGCTTTGTTGTGGACGACGCCATCGTGATGATTGAAAACATCTCACGCTATATCGAGGAAGGCGAGCCGCCACTGCGGGCCGCGCTCAAGGGCGCTGAACAGATCGGCTTTACCATTGTTTCTCTGACGGTCTCACTGATCGCCGTGCTCATTCCACTGCTGTTCATGGGCGACATCGTCGGCAGGCTGTTCCGCGAATTCGCCATCACTCTAGCGGTGACGATTCTGGTTTCGGCGTTTGTGTCGCTCACCCTGACGCCGATGATGTGCGCGAAACTGCTGAAGCACAAACCGTTGTCGCAGCAAGGCTTGTTCTACCGGGTTTCAGAGCATTTCTTTGAGAGCGTCATCCGCTTTTATGGCTCTACCTTGCGGGTGGTGTTGCGCTTCCGCGGCATCACGCTCGCGGTCACCATCGGTACCCTGGTGGCGACCCTGGTTCTCTATTACTACGTGCCGAAGGGATTCTTCCCGGTCCAGGATACGGGGGTCATTCTAGGGGTTTCGGAGGGACCACAGACGATCTCGTTCCAGGGTATGGCCCAGCGGCAGCAGGCTCTGGCTAAAGTTATTCTGGACGACCCGAACGTCGCCAGTCTGTCATCGTTCATTGGTGTCGATGGGACGAATACGACCATCAATAGTGGGCGCATTCAAGTGAACCTGAAGCCGCTCGCCGAGCGCACCAGGAGCGCCAGCGAAATCATCCGCGATCTTCAGCCCAAGCTAGCCAGGGTGGAAGGCATTACGCTTTTCATGCAGCCGGTCCAGGACCTGACCGTGGAAGATCGCGTCAGCCGGACCCAGTTTCAGTACAGTCTGGAGGACGCTAACCCCGAAGAACTGGACACGTGGGTGCCACAACTGGTTGCCAAGCTCCAGACTCTTCCTCAGTTGAGAGATGTGGCCAGTGATCAACAGAGCGGAGGACTGCAAGCTCAATTAGTCATCGACCGCGACACGGCGTCGCGCTTGGGAATCACGCCGCAGGCGATTGACGATACGCTGTACGACGCCTTCGGGCAGCGCCAAGTCTCAACCATGTTCACACAGCTGAACCAGTATCACGTGATTCTGGAAGTTGAGCCGAAATACCAGCGATCGCCCGATGCGCTGAAAGAAATCTACGTCAAGTCAACCAACGGAACCCAAGTTCCTTTGAGTACCTTCACTCACTTTGAGCAACAGACTGTGGATCTGGCAATCAACCACCAGGGCCAGTTTCCAGCTACGACCCTCTCGTTCAACCTCGCACCGGGCGTCGCGCTCGGTGATGCCGTGACCGCTATCGAGCAGGCGGAGCAGGAGATCGGTTTGCCGGGCAGCATACATGCCAGCTTTCAAGGCACGGCTGAGGCGTTCCGGACGTCGTTATCGAACGAACCACTGTTGATTCTGGCGGCCCTGGTCACGGTCTATATCGTTCTGGGCGTGCTGTACGAAAGTTACATTCATCCCATCACCATTCTGTCGACCTTGCCGTCGGCAGGCGTGGGCGCGATTCTCGCGCTGATGATTTGCCACACGGATTTGAACGTGGTCGCGCTGATCGGCATTATCCTCCTAATCGGCATCGTCAAGAAGAACGCCATCATGATGATCGACTTCGCGTTAGACGCCGAGCGCAAAGAAGGTAAGACGCCGCTGGAGGCGATCTATCAGGCCTGCCTGCTCCGTTTCCGCCCCATCATGATGACCACCATGGCTGCGCTCCTGGGTGGCCTGCCACTGGCGCTGGGAACGGGCACCGGGTCCGAGTTGAGGCGGCCGTTAGGCATCACGATTGTCGGCGGGTTGCTTCTTAGCCAGCTTCTGACGCTTTATACGACCCCGGTGGTTTACCTCGCCTTCGACAGGTTGTCGAAACGACTGGAAGGTTCGATGACGCACGAGTTTATCGAAGAACCAGTAGCAGCAGAGTAGCCGCATGAATATTTCCGAACCATTCATCAAACGTCCGGTGGCAACCACTCTGTTGATGGCAGCCATTACGCTCGCGGGAGGAATTGCGTTCAACTTTCTGCCGGTGGCCCCATTGCCGCAGGTGGAATTTCCCACCATCTCGGTTGGGGCGGCCCTGCCGGGCGCCAGTCCTGAAACGATGGCCTCCTCCGTAGCCACGCCGCTGGAACGTCAGTTCGGACGCATTGCGGGCGTTACCGAGATGACCTCCACCAGCCGCATGGGTTCTGCCAGCGTTACGTTGCAGTTCGACCTGAACCGCGACATCGACGCGGCCGGGCGCGATGTCCAGGCCGCCATCAACGCGGCGCGCAGCCAGTTACCTGCCGTCCTTCCCTCAAACCCTACCTACCGGAAAAGGAACCCGGCGAACGCGCCAATCATGATTCTCGCGTTGACGTCCGACACCTACGATGTCACGCGAGAGTATGATGCCGCCGATTCGATCCTGGCACAGAAGATCGCCCAGGTGGATGGCGTTGGGCAGGTGTTTACGGGTGGCGGCGCCCGGCCTGCGGTGCGTGTGGAATTGAACCCCATGGCGCTGAATAAGTACGGCATCGGCATGGCGGATGTGCGGATGGCGCTGGAAGCTGCCAATGCAAACCGCCCCGTGGGTCAACTCGCCAATTCGCAAACCACCTGGCGCCTCGATACAACCGACCAGCTCTTTCTCGCCGATCAGTACAAGCAGCTGATTGTCGCCTATCGCAATGGCGCCCCGGTTCGGCTCGCAGACATCGCGCAAGTAATCGATTCCGTGGAAGACCGGCGAACGGCCGGTTTGGCGAACGGCAAGCCTGCGGTCTCCATGTATGTCTTCCGCCAGCCCGATGCAAACATCATAAAGACCGTTGACAACGTCAAAGAACTCCTGCCCTTCCTCCAAAGCTCCATCCCGCCTGGCATGAAGCTGAGCGTGATGAACGATCGCACAACCTCCATTCGCGCTTCCGTGGAGGACGTGGAGTTCTCGCTGCTGATCTCCATTGTGCTGGTCATCCTTGTCGTCTTTGCCTTCCTGCGCAAAGTGAGCAGCACCGTGATCCCGAGCGTGGTCGTGCCTGTTTCGCTGATTGGCACGTTTGGAGTGATGTATCTGCTTGACTACAGCATCGACAATCTGTCGCTGATGGCTCTGACGATTTCGACGGGATTTGTGGTAGACGACGCAATCGTCGTGATTGAGAACATCACGCGTTATGTCGAGAGTTATATGCACCCCATGCAGGCTGCGCTTAAGGGGGCGCGCGAAATCGGCTTCACCGTGCTATCCATGAGCACATCGCTGGTTGCGGTCTTTATTCCCATCTTGCTTATGGGCGGAATCATCGGTCGCTTATTCCGGGAATTCGCGGTGACGCTGACTGCGGCCATTCTGGTCTCGCTTCTCGTTTCACTGACGCTAACGCCGATGATGTGCGCGCGCCTCCTGAAGCCCGATGACGTAATGAAGAAGCACAACTGGCTTTATCGGTTCAGCGAGTACGCATTCCAGTGGAACCTGAAGGGCTATGCGAAGACCTTAAGAGTCGTGCTACGGCATCCCCAGGTGACGATACTGGCTCTCTTGCTGACCATTGGTTTGAACTTCTTTCTGATCTACATCGTGCCCAAGGGATTTTTTCCCCAGCAGGACGTTGGACAAATCATGGGCTCCATACTGGCCTCGCAGGATATCAGCTTTACCGCGATGAGCGAGAAACTGAATCAGTTCGTCGCCATCGTCCTCAAGGATCCCGCGGTGTATTCGGTGAATGCCTCCACCGGCGGCGGAGGCTGGGGCGGCTCCGTCAACACGGCCAACATGTACATGCAGTTGAAACCCTTGAAGGAACGCAAGGTCAGCGCCGATCAGGTCATCAATCGACTCCGAGCCAAGCTGTCAGTTGTCCCGGGCGCCACGCTGTTCTTGCAGGCAGCACAAGACATCCGCGTGGGCGGGAGGGGGTCGAATGCTCAGTATCAATACACTCTGCAATCGGATAGCCTGAGCGACCTAAACGAATGGGCGCCCAAGCTGGTGTCAAAAATGCAAACCTTGCCGGAACTGCGAGATGCCAACTCCGATCAGCAAATCAGAGGGCTATCGGCCAGGCTTGTGGTCGACCGGGACACCGCGTCGCGGTTGGGCGTCTCCTCGCAGATGATCGACGACGCACTGTACGACGCCTTCGGGCAGCGACAGGTCTCGACCATGTACAAGCCTCTGAATCAGTACCACGTCGTCATGGAAGTGGCTCCCGAGTTCCAGCAGACTCCGGAGGCGCTCGCGGACATCTACGTAAAGGCCGCCAACGGTTCCATGATTCCGTTGAGTGCGTTCGCGCATTACGAGTACGGGAACACGGCGCTTGCCGTCAACCATCAGGGCGTTTTCCCATCCATCACGCTATCGTTCAACCTGGCGCCCGGAATTGCGTTGGGCACGGCGGAGGATGCGATTGTGAAGGCGCAACGCGAGATCGGACTGCCATCGAGTGTGCACGGCAGCTTCGCCGGCACTGCCCAGGCTTACCAATCGTCGCTGAAAAGCGAGCCTTGGCTGATCCTGGCTGCGATCGTCTCGGTGTATATCGTGCTCGGTATTTTGTACGAAAGCTACATTCATCCCATCACCATTCTTTCGACGCTGCCTTCGGCGGGCGTGGGTGCGTTTCTGGCTTTGATCCTTTTCAAGACGGAACTGACCGTCATTGCTTTGATCGGCGTTATTCTTTTGATCGGCATCGTGAAGAAGAACGCGATCCTCATGATCGACTTTGCGTTGCAGGCGGAGCGTGAGGGCGGCCTTTCGAGCCGCGATGCGATTTACCAGGCGTGCCTCATGCGCTTCCGCCCGATCCTGATGACCACCATGGCCGCGATGCTGGGGGGCCTGCCGCTGGCCCTTGGGACCGGCACCGGCGCGGAACTTCGGCGGCCCTTGGGAATCACGATCGTGGGCGGCCTTATCGTTAGCCAGATCCTTACCCTGTACACCACGCCCGTCGTCTATCTGTACATGGACCGCTTCAGCTTGTGGGTAGCGCGCGTCAGGGGCCGGAGCAAGCGGTTGATCGTGCAAGAACCGGCCGGGTCCCGCGCCTAGTACAGAACGACGTGGCACAGGCTTCAGCCTGTGGTTTCAGAACTACTGCTGCGAGGCTTCCATGGAGGCTGCCAGGATGGGTGTTGTCGTGGGAGCCGGACTTCCGCCCGGCGGCTCTTCGGTGATCGCGAGTCCCGTCATACCTGCGGTGAGCGCTGGGTTGTCGACCTCGAGCACCGCCCTCCCGTCCGCCTCTACGCTGAAGAGGCCACCGTCCACTGCCTTCGGATCCTCTTTGTGCAGAAACCAGAGTTGATACTGTCGATTGCCATTGGGCACAGGAAGGCCTGCCGCCACTAACAGCACGTCACCCTTGTCGGTAAGGAGTGAGTAGACAGTACTATGCGCAGCTGACGCCACTCCCTTCAAGGGAACCAGGCGTACCCCAGGAGTAGCCAGAACAGCCGCGATCCGCCCGTTTGCCGCTTTGGCGCGTTCTTCGCGATCAAGAGCTGCTTTGTATTGATTGAGCTCGGCTTCCAGCCGCGTCGCTCTTTCTTGCAACTTCGCCTGGTCGTCGGCGATCGTCCCGTTCCTCATGGAGTCCAGTGATTTCTGGAGAGAGGCTTTGTCAGCCTTGGTTTTCTCCAGTTCCAGGCTCGCAGCCGCCGTATCCTTCTGCATCTGCTGGAGGTCGGCGATAACGTGCGAGGTGCGGAAGGCTGCGGATTGCCGGCCCGCATACCACGCTGCTGAACCGACGATCACTGTGATCAGCGCCGCCATCGCTCGAATGAACCACGAGTTCGTGATTCTTGGCAGAGGCCTCGAAGGTCTCAACGGCTCACTGAGCCCGGCCATGCTTTTGGATAATTCAGCCATTCGAACAATTCGCCAGCGTAAGATCGGCGACTCTTCGTCCTCGGTTATGGCGGCGCCAACGCCCGGCCAAATCGACAAACTACGTTTCACGGACCGCAGACACGTTTCGCACGCTTCAGCCAGGTGGCGTTCCAATTCCACGCGCTCCTCGCCCTCGAGTGCGCCTAAAGCAAACAAGTCGTAGACTTCGGCCGCAAAACCATTACAAGACATTTGGGCCCGCAAAAAGCGGATCTGGCGTACAAACCAACTGGAACTGCGGTTAGGCTCCAGTATACGAAATAGTTTTCCCTCCCGATTGCTCTGGCGCAACTACCGTCAGGTGGCGGGGCTGATCCCGCAGGCTTCTTGGAGCTCTTCTGGCAGGTTCTCTTGCGGTAGCATTGGCTGCATGGTGACGCGGAATACAGTACTCACCGCGCGAACGGCGTTGGCACTCGGTGTCCTTGCCGCCGCGGCAGTTACCGTCCTTGCCGCGTCTGTCGGGTCCGTCGGGACGCCGCCTTCGTTTGCTCACGACATCTGGCCGATTCTCGAAGCGCGATGCGTTTCCTGCCACCAGGCCGGCGAGATTGGTCCGATGCCGCTCACAAGTTACAAGCAGGTGCGGCCGTGGGCCCGCGCCATTCGTCAGTCGGTGATGACTCGCACGATGCCACCCTGGCACGCGGCGTCGGAAGCCAATCACTCGTTTCGCAATGACCGGTCCTTGTCGAAAGCCGAGATTGACTTGATCGGAGCGTGGGTCGATGCCGGTTGCCCCGAAGGGAGTCCGACGCCGGTGTTTCGTCCCGCTGCGCACGACAGCGGTTGGAAACTGGGCCACCCTGACATCGTCATCAAGGTGCCGGGCTTCCCGGTACCGGCCAGTGGCCAGTTGCAGTACTCGTTCCTGATAACGCCCCTGCACCTCGAGCGCGACACCTGGATTCGCGCCGCTGAATTCCGCATTGATCAGCGGTCGGTCATCCATCATATGAATGCCTTCGTCCGCCCGCCCGGCTCCAGTTTCCTGGCTGGCTTCCCCGTTCAGGAAATCTTCACACCCACCGTGCGTGAGAGGGGCAAGCGGCGTGAAGGAGAACCGTTCTTCGATCGGCGCCAGCTGCTGCTTGGCTACGAGCCGGGCTATGAACCAATGCCTTGGCTCGACAGCGGCGCCAAGCTGATCAAAGCGGGATCCGATGTAGTGTTCGAGTTGCACTACAATCCCAATGGCAAGGAAGTCGTGGATCACACAGAGTTTGGACTCTACTTCTCGCCCGCACATCCCAAGGATCGAGTGCTTGCCATCGACACGCTCCGCGATCTCGATCTCACTATCCCTCCAGGCGAGGGCGATTACGTCTCTAGCGCCTCGATGACGCTCGCGTCGTCCGCGCGTTTGCTTTCCATCCAGCCGCACATGCACCTTCGCGGCAAACGGATGGAAGTCCGCGCCATCTATCCGGATGGGCGCAGTGAAACACTCATTCGCGTGCCCAAGTACGATTTCAACTGGCAGACCACTTACGTCTTTAGCCAGCCAATCCAATTGCCGGCCGGCACTCGCCTCGAATCCACTGCTGCATACGACAACTCGGCAGGCAATGCCTTCAATCCGAATCCCGGCGCCACGGTCCATTGGGGCGATCAGACCACCGACGAAATGCACATCGCGTTTCTTGAGCTGGTGATTGACGCGGCGGCCGATCCCGACGCCCTGTTGAAGACCGCTCCCAAGATGATCGGCCAACCTGTTGCCGGCGGTGCTCGCTAGTCTCAGCACTCCGGCTCGTGCGGTGCGGGCAGGTATCGCAAGCCGGGATCGCGTGTCAGCCCATAGACGACTGCGTCCATCAGCACGCCGTCCTTTACCACCGCGCGCCGCAGCACGCCTTCCCGTTGAAAGCCAGCCTTTTCAAGCACCCGCATCGATGCGGGATTGGAGGCGAAAACGTTGGCAAACAGACGGTACAGGTCCAGTTCCTTGAGCGCTCGCTGCGAGAGGCTACACACAGCGGCCGTGGCGATGCCTCTTCCCCAAAACGGTTCACCCAGCCAGTACCCGATCTCCGCGGTGTGGCGCTCTTCATTGACGCGCGGATGTATGCCGATGCCGCCCACGGCTTCGCCGCCTACTTCGATCGCATAAATGG
This sequence comes from Bryobacteraceae bacterium, assembly GCA_049579625.1. Classification (GTDB taxonomy): domain Bacteria; phylum Acidobacteriota; class Terriglobia; order Bryobacterales; family Bryobacteraceae; genus CAJCIT01. Next base: position 2,561 of record JBAUOG010000113.1, on the reverse strand, counting down.
ATTCCGGTCCACTCTGCTCCGTGACCGTCGATAGAAAGGTGTCGGCGGCGGCCGGAGTGTAAGGGTGCGGGAAGATATCCCGAACGTTTCGCCAAATCTTGATGTTGTTCGCGTGTTTTATCAACGCGCTGCGATCGGACCGTCTCCAACGCCGCAGCCGGCAAAGGCCGCAGTCCAACTCGTCCACCATCCGTTAAGGATACTGCGTGGAATTAGCTTTTCTCGGCTGGGGGCGGGGCTTTGGGCTCCGATCGTTCCACCACCACGGTGCACTTCGAGACGGCTGCCGCGATAGCGCTCACGGCTGCCAGCACCGGAGCTGCGATCACGCCGATAGCCGCCAGCGTGACTGGGATTTCGACGAACGTATGCCCGTGTTCGTCTTTGATGATGACGCGCTGGACGTTCCCTTCATGGATCAGCGCTTTCACCTTCTCGACCAGGTCGCGTCCCAGTACCTGAACTTCTTCAACAAAATCCTGTAGTGCCATGTGGTGTGTTCCTCTTCCAATACGAGAGTACGCGATTCGCGGCTCGGGAGTTCAATCGTTGGCGGGTGTAACTTGCGCCGGCACGGGCAAGGACTCGAGTTCGGATACCGACAAACTGTGCAGTAGTGAGCGTTTCTTCAAACGATGCTGTTGCATCCCGCGCAGAATCTCATCCAAGAAGTGAACCGCCTCCACCATGTGCGGACCCTTGTTCAACATGACGCATTCCGCATGAACGCTCATCGTGGCGTCGGAAATCTCCGACCGTGTTGGATGGCCCTTCTTTGACAACGTTTCAAGCACCTGGGTTGCCCAGATTACCGGTACGTGTGCGGCCTCGCAGAGTAACTCAATCTCTTCTTGTACGTCCGCCAGCTGCTCGAAACCCATCTCAACGGACAAGTCCGCGCGCGCAACCATGATGCCCAAGCCTGGCCGCCGCAGACCGGTTAGCAGCAGGCTCGGCAGGTTGTCGAAGGCTTGGCGTGTCTCGATCTTCAGCACGATCCCTGCATCTGTGCGGCCCCTCTTCTCGAGTTCCCGTTGAAGGTCCAGCAGGTCTTGCGGTCCTTGCACAAAAGACATGCCCACCATGTCCGCATGCGCCGCCACGAAATCAAGGTCACTCAGATCTTGCCCGTTGAGTGCGCCCAAGTGCAGGTCGGTGTCCGGCAAGTGAATGCTTTTGCCGGATCGCAGTTTCGCGCCGTCCCGATCGGCGCGCGTAACCTCCACCACCAACTGGTCCTTACCGGCTTCCACGACGACGCCTTCAATCCTCCCTTCATCGAAAAGGATGCGATGTCCTTTTTCGACAAATTGGAATACTTGAGGCAGCGTGCAAGGAACCCGCGCTTCGATCGGACTCGGCCCGTCACCGATTCTCTCGTTGCTTGGCGCCTCCGAAGGTCCAGTTACAACCAGGAACTCGCCTCGGAATACCAATACCGGTTCTTCCAGCCAGGGGACCTCCCCAACCACACCTCGCGCGATCACGCCCTCGCCGTTTCGCATCAGGGTGATAGGCATTCCCGGTTCCGCATAGCCGGAATGGCCTGTTTCGGCCCAGCACAAGCTCCCGTTTTTGTGCGCCACCCGCAGGTTCCGCCGTTGGCTCGGCGACAGCTCCAGTTGGAAGTAGTCACCGGTCTTGGCCGCGGCCAGTAACTCAGCTCCCACGGGCAACTCAGGTGTGGCATCAGCCTCCAATGGCTTGCCGGTTGCGGCCACTACACGAATTCGCGCTGGTGCAATGACCTCGCCTCGCGGATTCTTCCTGACTTTCCAATGGACCAGGCGCGAACTGCCACCCAGTTCGCCCGTCCGCAGTTCGGGCCCGCACAGGTCCATCAGGACTTTGCATGGCCGGTCGACTTCGTGCTGCGCAGCTTCCAGGTTGGAGATCATTCGGCGCCAGGCGTCGGGGCTATCGTGGGCGCAGCTGATTCGCATCAGGTCCATGCCCGCCGCCAGCAGGTCGCGGATCAACCTGTAGTCGTCGCCCGCTTCGGTCGGCATGGTAACCATGACCCGGGTTTGGTGGTCGGGTTCCGGGCCCAGCAGCAGGGTCGTGTGCTGTTCCAAAAGTGCAGGACCTGTCTCAAAGGTGACTGGCTGTTGTGCCTGCCTCCCCTTTGGAACGTCCGAAATAGCCAGAGCGTGCAGAGCGACCAGGATTGCGTCGGCCCCCGCCAGGACGTGTGCTTCGGTACGGGCCAACGATGAAAGCCCCAGGGTCCATAGGTCCTGCTGCAGTCTGCGTATGTCGTGTTGCCGCAGTCCCAGATAGTGCAGCAGGTTGCGAGCGCTGGCGCGGTATCCCTCAGCCGCCGAATCCACCTCAGCGGCGAATTCCTTTTCCATGCTGAGACACGCCTTGCGAATCTGGGTCAGTTCTTCGATGAGTGACGTGATGTGCTGTCTGGTCATCGGGCTGTCTCCGGTTTAGCCCGCATATCTCACAAGCTGGTTTGAGGGGGCAAGTTTGTGCGACTGGGGCAATTCGAGGCGGCCATTTTTGAATTGAGAAAAATACTGATCGATTTGGGCGGCATGAGGGGGTCATGGGTG
>JBAUOG010000112.1:0-2583 GCA_049579625.1 Bryobacteraceae bacterium | reverse complement strand
ACGCTATTGCCAGAAGTGCGAAGTCACCCGGAACGCCAGCAGCGCTCCGACGTAGGCCAGCCCCAGCATGTAGGAGAACTGCAGGATCGGCCACTTCCAGCCGCCTGTTTCGCGCTTAATCACGGCAATGGTGGAGAAGCACTGCATTGCGAATGCGAAGAACACCAGCAGAGCCACCGCCCCGGCTGGAGTCAAGTCATGCCGGACCGCTTTCTGCAGTCCCTCTGTCTGTTCCTTGCCCTCGATGCCGTAGATGGTGCCCAGCGTTCCGACGATGACTTCGCGGGCGGCCAGCGATGTGATTAGGCCAATGCCAATCTTCCAATTAAACCCAAGCGGCTTGATGGCCGGTTCTACCGCTTTACCCACCATGCCAGCATAGCTGTGCTCCAGCGGTGGCGCCTTGCCATCCTTGAGCGGAAGCTTTGCCAGCGCCCACAGCACGATGGCCACCAGCAGAATCACCGTACCCGCCCGCCTCAGAAACACCTTGCCGCGGTCCACGAGTCTTAGACTGAGCGACCGCAGCGTGGGCCATCGATAAGGAGGCATCTCCAGCACTAGCGCCGAACTGCGACTCTTCAACACGGTCGATTTCAGGAGCCGCGCTGTCCCAACCGCTGCCACAAAACCGAGTACGTATAAGCTCAGCATGGTGGCTACCGGCAGCGATAACACGCCGTGCAAGATGGGAAGGTTTGGTATAAATGCGGCGATGATCAGCGTATAGATCGGCAGCCGGGCCGAGCATGTCATGAGTGGCGCAATCAGCATCGTGGCGATGCGGTCGCGCTTGTTCTCAATCACTCGAGTCGACATCACGGCCGGAACAGCACACGCATAGGCCGATAACAGAGGGATAAACGATTTCCCCTGCAAACCAAACTTGGCCATCGTCCGGTCCGCAATCAACGCTGCGCGGGCCAGGTAACCGGAGTCTTCCAAAATCCCGATAAACAGGAACAGTAGGAGGATCTGCGGCAGGAACACCACCACCGAACCAACGCCGCTCCATATTCCGTCGATCAACAACGAACGAAACAGATTGTCCGGCAACTGCGATGAAATCCATTGGCCGGAGACGAGCTCCGCATTCTTCAATCCATCCATCATGGGCTGAGCCCACGAAAAGATGCTCTGGAACACCGCTACCACCACCGCCAGGAACACGATTGGTCCAGCCACCGGATGCAGGAACACGGCATCCAGCCGCCGCGTCCACAGCGGAGGCGCCGGCGCCCGGTATGAGGCCGAGGTTCCCAGCTTGGTTGCCCACTGCCGGCATTTCGGAACATCCTGCAGTACCGGCAATTCGATGCGGGGAGGCTTCGGCGCCGTCAGGTTGACGGCCGTGCCAATCAGAAACTGCTGAATTCGATCGATGCCGGTACCCTTGGTAGCGCTGATCAGCGCCACCGGTGCACCCAAGTCGAGCGCCAGCGACGCGACGTCCACGCTGCCGCCGCGCAATTCCAGATCGTCCGCCATGTTTAAGAGAATCAGGGTCGGAAGACCGAGGCTAATAATCGGCGCTGCTAGCACCAGGTGCCGGCCCAAGTTGGTGGCATCGAGGATCAGAATCACCGCATCGGGTTTGGCGACATTCGCGAATTCGCCCTTCAGAACGTCGCGTGTAACACGTTCGTCTTCGGAGCGCGCGTGCAGGCTGTAAACGCCCGGGAGGTCAACCAGTATCACCTCGTGGTGATCTTTGAGCTTGGCCCGGCCCTTCCGGTGCTCCACGGTTACCCCGGGGAAGTTGGCCACCTTTTGCCGCAGACCAGTCAATCGATTGAAAAGGGTAGACTTACCGGAATTCGGCGGCCCCACGATGGCAACCGTAATGGCCCTCTCCCCGCCCGATGCCGGGATCGGCTTGGGAATTGGAATACTCGGATTAGGCAGGAGACTGAGCGAGGGTCCGTCTCCATGGCAACTACTCATTCTGTCTACACTTCCGAATCAGGCTCGTACCGCAGGAACAGCTTGGCCGCTGTGTCGTGCCGGAGAGCCACTTCCGACCCGTCCACCCGAAACACCCGCGGACCACCACCCGGAGCCCGACGAGCGGGAATCACCTCATGACCAGGGAGGAAACCCAACTCCATCAGCCGGCGAGCCAGATCCTCTGGAAGATCCAGATGATCCAAGATACCCGGTTCACCCATTCTCAAGTCCGCCAGAGTCCGCTGAGTAGCGCCGGTATCTGCCGCCGTCTGGCGCTTCCTCTTGAAAGTCATTTGCAGCTTTCCCCAGTATCAATTGGTCACCTGGGGCTGTCAAGAATTCGATTAGGTAACAGCTTGGGCGTTTCCTGGATGGCGAAAATCGGGCCTCGGGCTGTCCCGTGCTCTTTTCCCAACGACCTGCGGATATTAGATGCAACTCGTTGCTCAAACGTTCCCATGCTCACAAGCCGGAGCCAGTTGTATGCCTCCTGACAGGAAGCAACGCCTTTCCTTTGCCTCCAGGGATCGCTTCGCTGCGTGTTATCATCGACTCGTGCTGCGAGACCACTCGCGCCATTTGTCCTCAGGCTCCTCGTCGCCGGCGCCGGAGCGCGATGGCGGTGGCGTCTACTCC
>JBAUOG010000111.1:0-7389 GCA_049579625.1 Bryobacteraceae bacterium | reverse complement strand
GCTCGTGGCCCATGCACTAGCGATGGCCGACAGGCTTGGCATTGAAACCATAGGGCTGGACGCAACGGACCAGGGACAATCAATCTATGCAAGACGCGGCTTTGTTGCTGGGCCTCCGATTGAACGCTGGATTGCGGACGAGGTCACATTGAAGACCATCCAGCCGCTAAGCCCCGGCTCTCACCAGTCAAACTGGATTGAAGGGATGGCTAGTCTAGATCGCAAGGCGTTTGGTACGGATCGCGGTGGCCTTCTTCGCGTATTGGCGAGCATCGGTTGGAGCCCGGAGACAACCGAACTCGGCTACGCTTTGACCAGGCCGGGCAAGCGGGCGAACTACATTGGCCCGTGCGTTGCCAGAACGCCCGAGATTGCCGGTAACTTGATTGCGCGTAGCTTGGCGCGCCGCTCGGGAGCCTGGATGTGGGACCTGTTTCCCGGAAACGCCGCAACGACGGAACTGGCGGCCCGGTTCGGCTTCAGGCCCACTCGCCGTCTGATTAGGATGTACCGAGGAAAACCGCCGGAGGGCGACCAAAGATTGAATCACGCCATAGCCGGTTTCGAACTCGGATAGGAGATCCGATTTGATTCAGACGGAAGACCAGCTGGAAGAATTACTGTCGCGGCCTTCGCCCGAGGATGCCGCGGCCATGACGGCGCTCGAAGGTGATCTCCTGATTCTCGGCGTCGGCGGAAAGATGGGGCCGAGCCTTGCGCGTCGCGCCCGCCGCGCGATCGCTCTTGCAGACGCAAACAAGCGCGTCATCGCCGTTGCACGCTTTACGGACCAAAGTTTGATCGCAGGGCTGGAAAGAGAGGGAATCGAAACCATTTCGCAAGATCTCCTCGAGCCCGGCGCTCTGGCCGCGCTGCCCGATGTGCCCAATGTGATCTTCATGGCCGCCAAGAAATTCGGCACCACTGGAGCTGCGCACACCACGTGGGCCCTGAATACATACCTGCCGGGACTGGTTGCGGAGCGCTATCGGGGCTCACGCATCGTTGCATTTTCCACGGGTAACGTTTATCCGCTGAGGCCAATCGCCCAGGGCGGCGCTGTGGAGTCGACACCTGTGGAACCGGTCGGCGAGTATGCGCAATCGGCCCTGGGGCGCGAGCGCATGTTCGAGTATGGCTCGCAGCGGTGGCATACGCCGGTTGTGCTGCTACGGCTGAATTACGCGGTCGAACTGCGCTATGGCGTCCTGCTCGATATCGGCCTCGCTGTCCATGCAGGCCGCCCGGTCGATGAGCGAATGAGCGTTGTGAATGTCATTTGGCAAGGCGACGCGAACTCGGTCTGCCTCCGTTCGTTTGCTTATTGCCAGTCGCCGCCCGCCATATTCAACGTCACGGGGCCAGAGACGCTTCCGGTTCGCTACATTGCTGAACGTTTCGGCGAGCGTTTCGGGGTAAAACCGCTGTATGAAGGCTCCGCGTCGGCAGTCGCTCTTCTCAGCGACGCTGCCAAAGCGCATCAGTTGTTCGGCTATCCGGCCATAACTCCGGATGAGGTCATCGACTGGACGGCGGATTGGATAGTCGGTGGCGGCCCGACGCTCAACAAGCCCACTCACTTTCAAACCATAGACGGGAAGTTCTGATGACCCTTCGCGAACGCCTCTTCGAAGGGTTGGTCATCCCGGCCCATCCGCTGGCGCTGAACGCCAATCGAAAGCTTGACGAGCGTCGCCAACGCGCACTCACGCGTTACTATCTGGCGGCCGGCGCGCGCGGCATCGCCGTCGGCGTTCATACGACACAGTTTGAGATTCGCGAGCCTCGACACGGTCTCCTACGGCCCGTACTCGAACTCGCAATTCAAGAGATGCGCGGTAGCGCGGCGGTAAGAATAGCCGGCATCTGCGGGCAGACCCCGCAAGCCGTGGCTGAGGCCGAAATGGCTCGCTCGCTTGGCTACGAAGCCGGATTAGTCAGCCTCGGCGCGTTGCCGCACACGTCGGTGGATCAACTTATCACGCACGCTCGCGCCGTCGCCGGCGTCATCCCAGTGGTCGGCTTTTACCTTCAACCGAGCGTAGGAGGAAGGGTATTGTCCTTTGATTTCTGGCAGCGATTCGCGGAAATTGAAAACCTCGTTGCCATTAAGATCGCGCCGTTCAACCGCTATCAAACGCTCGACGTGGTGCGGGCCGTCGCCCTATCCGGTCGGGCGCGTGAGATTGCTCTCTACACCGGCAATGATGACAACATCGTCCTCGACCTTCTAACTCGCTTCCAGGTGGGTGGTGAATCGGTCGAAATCCGCGGCGGCTTGCTTGGTCATTGGGCCGTCTGGACCAGGCGGGCGGTTGAACTCCTCAGCCGCGCGCGTGCCCTGGCGGCCTCCCGCTCAGATATTCCTCCCGAACTGCTAACTCTGGCTGCACAGACAACTGACGCCAATGCGGCGCTATTCGATCCGTCGAACGGCTTCGAGGGCTGCATCCCGGGCATCCACGAGATTCTCCGCCGGCAGGGATTACTGGAAGGACGCTGGTGTTTGAACCCAGCTCAGGAGTTATCGATCGGCCAGATGGAAGAGATCGACCGCGCTTGCCTGCTCTACCCGCATCTGGCCGACGATGAATTCGTCGTCGCCAACCTCGACAGTTGGTTACGATAACTCGTGTGGTCCTGTTTACGGTTGTTTTTCCGCGGGTGGTTCGAACAATTCGATTCGGTTGCCCTCGGGGTCGGTGAGCCAGGCGAACCGGCCGTACTCACACTCTTCAATCCGGTCGTCGACAGCAACCCCTTCGGCGCGAAGCGCAGCCAGCAACTCACTCAGGTTTTCCACGCGGTAGTTAAGCATGAACGGCTGCTGGCTTGGTTCAAAGTACTTGGTGTCGCGCTTGAAAATCGACCACACCGTGTACCCGCTTTGACTCGGATCATCCACTTCCCGCCATGGAAACATGACGGTAGTCGATTCATCGCGGCGTATGCCGAGGTGTTCCTCATACCATCGGTATAGGGCCTCCGGATCGTCTGCCTTGAAAAACACACCGCCTAGCCCGGTGACTCGCTTCACAGTTGGTTCCTCCGTTCCCAATCAGGGTACCGAATCTTCGGCGGCCGTGGACTAACGCGCGCGGTTCCGAAAGGCATCCGCTCGCTGACGCTCGCGGTTCTGTGCTGGATGTTTCGCGCGGACTCTACCGGGGAACCGGCGGATGTGCGCTAGCATGAGAAATCGAAACAGTGGCCACGGTCCTGGAGCTGCAGGCTCTTACCAAACACTTCCCGACCCACCGCGCGGTCAACGGAATTTCCCTCGCCATCAAGAAAGGTGAGTTTTTCTCCTTGCTAGGACCTTCCGGCTGCGGTAAGACAACCACCTTACGCCTTATAGCTGGCCTTGAAACGCCAACCAGCGGCGACATCCTCTTGGATGGAAAATCGGTCGCCAAACTTCGGCCCTTCCAGCGCAATGTCAGCACCGTCTTCCAAAACTACGCCTTGTTTCCTCACTTGACCGTCGCCGAAAACATCGCCTTTGGTCTCGAGCGGCGTCGGCCGCAGGAACCGCGCGCTGCCATTCGCGAGAAGGTGGACCGCATCTTGGCCCTGGTACAACTCAACGGCAAGGAGAAGCGTTCACCGGCCGAAATCTCAGGTGGCGAGCGCCAGCGAGTCGCCTTGGCGCGATCGCTGGTGCTGGAACCACAGGTGCTTTTGTTGGACGAGCCGCTTTCAGCGCTCGATCCACAACTGCGGAAGCAAATGCGCGCAGATCTCAAGGCGCTGCAGCGCCGAGTTGGTATCACCTTCCTCTTTATCACTCACGACGAAGAGGAGGCGCTCTCGCTCTCCGACCGGATGGCAGTTATGAACAAGGGCCTGGTTGAACAGGTCGGTACGCCGCGTGAACTCTATCAGCGCCCTGCCACCAGGTTTGTCGCTTCGTTTTTGGGCGGTGTGAATTGGCTGGAACAGAAAGGCATTCGTCCGGAAGCCATGCGCATCTCCAAGGAACAGCCGCCTGCTAACGGATCTCGCGCCTATCGCGGAATCGTCGAGAGTTCGACCTTCCTCGGCAATTGCTTGCAGGTCCAGGCAAAGTTGTCCAACGGAATGGCCTGTGTTGTCGAGGTGCCGGACGGTGTGGGCCGCTTCGATGTGGGAGATGCTGTGCACGTGTGGTGGCACCCGGTTGATGAGCTGCAGTTCCCCCTGAACGAATAGCCGATGCATCGTTTGCGCGTCTTCTTTCTCGCTCCAGCCACGCTCGTCACGGTCGTGCTTTTCACCGTGCCATTGCTGATCGTTTGTGCCTACAGCCTGCTTTCCCGCGGCCCGTATGGCGGCGTGATGCAGCCGTGGACTGTTGAGAACTATCAACGCGTCTTCGATCCGCTTTATCTTTCGATTCTCTGGCGCTCCGCCTGGATCTCGGCCCTCTCGACAGCTGGTTGCCTGCTGCTGGGCTTCCCGCTCGCCTTGTTTATCTCGCGCGCCGGGAGGCGCCGGGTGTTGTATCTGAACCTGGTGATGCTGCCATTCTGGACGAGTTTCCTGATCCGCACGTATGCCTGGATGTTTCTCCTCCGTGATACTGGCCTTGTAAATACCGTTCTTCAGGCGCTGCATCTCATCTCCTCCCCGCTGCCGTTGTTATTCAACAATGGCGCCGTGGTTCTTGGCTTGGTTTACGGCTACCTTCCGTTCATGGTGCTGCCGCTGTACGCCACTCTCGAAAAAATGGACCCCGCACTCCTGGATGCGGCGCAGGATCTCGGCGCTTCGCAATGGGTAGCGCTGTGGAAGGTCGTGATCCCCTTGAGCAAGGCGGGCATATTCGCCGGGAGCCTGCTGGTCTTCATCCCCTGCCTGGGAGCCTATCTCACACCGGATCTGATGGGTGGCGGCAAGACCGTCATGATCGGCAATCTGGTGCAAAACCAGTTCACGAATGCGCGAGACTGGCCGTTTGGATCGGCGCTGTCGCTGCTGCTGATGGCGATTGTGCTCGTGCTGCTCCGCCTTGTTGCCCGCCGTGGGGAGACGCTGTTGTGAAACGATTCCTCAGTACGTACGCAGTGCTTGCATACACGTTTCTCTACCTGCCGTTATTCGTGCTCGCTCTGTTTAGCTTCAATTCGTCCCGGTTCGCCGTTTGGCAAGGCTTCACTCTGCATTGGTATGGCGACGTTTTTCAGAACGAGAATCTGATTGAGGCGACCCTGAACAGCCTCACTATCGGTATTGTGTCGACCCTCGTCGCAACCGCGATAGGGACCCTGGCCGGCTACGCGATTTGGAAGAAACGTGTTGGTTTCCTCACCAATTCTTTCTATCTTTCTTTGTTGACTCCGGAGATTGTCACTGGCGTTTCTCTTCTGGCCTTCTTCCAGTGGATCTTCCATTTCATGCGGTTCCGGCTGGGCATGCACACTGTGATCCTGGCGCACATCTCATTCTGTCTGGCCTATGTGGTGGTGGTCATCCTGGCGCGCCTGCGCACCTTCGACGCAACTTTGGAAGATGCGGCACTTGATCTTGGCGCTACCGATTGGCAGGTATTCCGCTATGTAACCGCACCTGCGCTGCTCCCCGGCATCGCCGCGGCTGCCTTGTTGTGCTTCACGGTGTCGTTCGACGACTATGTCATCACCAGCCTGGTCGCCGGGGTTGACTCGGAGACATTACCGATGGTCATCTACTCGATGGCGCGTAAGGGTGTCAGCCCCATGGTAAATGCACTCTCGGCGATGATCACCCTGGGGCTGGGTTTATTCGTTCTACTGGCGGGCAGGCTCGAGCAAAAGTCATGAACCGGCGTTTGTTCCTAATGGGCGTAACCGGTGCGGCGATGGGCTGCACGTCAGGTCGCAAGCGGCGGCTGAACGTCTTCAACTGGCAGAACTATGTTGCGGACGACACCATCCCAAACTTCGAGCGGGAATTCAACTGCAAGGTGCGTTACTCGACCTACGGCAGTGCCGAGGAGATGCTGGCGCGAGTCATGGCCGGTAATTCCGGGTGGGACGTCGTGTTTCCGTCGAACAGCTTCATACAGCCGATGCGGGATTTGGACCTTCTCGAACCACTCGACCACCAACGCTTGACGAACCTGCACAACCTGGACCGGCGCTTTCAATCCCCGGACTGGGATCCTTCGCTCGGGTGGTGCGTGCCGTACATGTATAGTGCCACAGGAATTGTTTATTCGACGAGAGTCTCCAGGCCCGTCACCTGCTGGGCAGACTTGTGGACCAACTCCTACGCCAGGCGCGTCACCATGATGGACGACCCGGCCGAGGTCTTCGCCGCGTGCCTGAAACGGATGGGCCAGTCGGTCAATGCGTCCGGCGAAGCGTTGCTCAAAGAGGCCCGTGATCTGGCTATCCAACAGAAGCCGCTGCTACGTGCCTACCTCAACGAAGAAGTGCGCGATCAAGTGGTGGCGGGCGACGTCTTGGTAGCTCAGATGTGGGCGCAGGTTGCGCAGGTTGCGATGGACAACTCACCGGACCTGGCTTTCTGTTTTCCCGCCGAAGGTTTCGCCCTGTACGCCGACAACGCCGCAGTTCTGCGTGAAAGCCGGCATCAGGATTTGGCCTGGGAGTTTCTGAACTACATTCTGCGTCCGAAGGTCGCAGCGGACATTGCCGTTGCCATGCGCACCGCCACCATGAACGGAGCCGCGCGCGCAATTCTGCCGGAGGCGCTGCGAAATAATGAGACGCTTTATCCACCCGACGAGGTGCTTACGCGAGGCGAGTGGTTTCGGCCGATCCCGGGCCCCGCCCAGAAACTCCGCGACATCTATTGGACCGAAATCAAATCTGCTTGAACAGCCGCTTTGACTTCGGCGCTTTGGCGCGCTTCTCCAAGCGCAGCCGGCGGCTCGTGAAATTCTGGGCAATAGAGATTGCCGCGACGCTCGTCTTCCTTGAAATGGCTGGCCGCGGCCCTTCTCAACGACCTTGGGAATCTCTCCCGACACAATCGGAAGGTAATTCACAACTGCGCGCAATTGATACCGTGAACCAGGCAGGCCCGCGTGTCTCACGAAAGGTCTTTTAAGAGACGTGCAGCGCCGGAGCGTTATGCCTGTCGCGGTGTGGCCTTACAACAATCTCAACATCCTGATCCAGTTTGACGAGGAACCGCAAAAGCCGTTCAACCGAGAATTGCCGGAACTCGCCGCGGAGCATCTTCGATATGTCAGGCTGGCGAACACCAAACAGGGCAGCGGCTTCCGTTTGTTTCATCCGCTGCTTTCTCATGATGGTGTCGATTTTGAACACCAGTGCGCCTTCACCAGATGCTCTTCTGCATTCGGCACCCCGATATTCGACGTTGATTACGTGGACTACCACTGAAAAGGAGACTGAACCATGCCGATGAAGAACCCACCCCACCCCGGAGGCTTTGTAC
>JBAUOG010000110.1:0-20971 GCA_049579625.1 Bryobacteraceae bacterium | reverse complement strand
TTTGTCTCACTGACGATCGCCTGCAAATCCTCGGGTCCGGCTGCCGGATTCAGAGCGAAGGCACCCGGCAGGATACCGACCAAAATAAGCACGATCAACCCCATTCCCTTCTGGCCGTCATTCGATCCGTGCGCAAAGCTGACTCCCGAGCAGGTAAGAATGAGAATCCCGCGAATCCACCACGGCGGAGCTTTGCCCGGCTCGGGAGCCTCATACAGCGCTTTGTTTTTGATGATGAGCTTGCACAGCCACAGCAATGCAGCCGCAACAAAGAAGCCGAAGATCGGGCTGAACAGCAACGATTTGAAGACATCGGCAGCTTTCGCCCAATTCACGCCTTCACCGAATACGTGGCCGGGAGTAATCAGTGAATTCGCCAAGCCAACACCCATGATCGAGCCCACCAAGGTATGCGAGCTCGACGCCGGGATGCCGAGCCACCAGGTGCCCAGGTTCCAGATGATCGCTGCCAGTAGCAGCGAGAAAACCATCGCAAAGCCAGCGCCCGAGCCCACGTTCAGCACCAGCTCTACCGGCAGCAGAGCCACAATGCTATAAGCGACCGCGCCGCTAGAGGTGAGGACGCCAATCAGATTGAGGATACCGGACAAGACCACAGCGAAGTTAGGCTTCAGTGAGTTAGTGTAAATGACTGTCGCGACGGCATTCGCCGTGTCGTGGAAGCCATTGACAAACTCAAAGCTGAGCGCTAACAGGAGCGCCAGAGCTAGAAAAAAGGCAGATCCGATAGTAACGGTCTCACCGAACAGACTCACAAAACCTCCCGGACGCATTGAGCTTCATTGACACTCGGCCAGGAACTGACCATCACCTAGGCTATGCCGCGGAAGTTACAGGCAGATGAATGGGACTGGAAAAGTGAGCTCGTCGTTTGCCGGCATCTCCGAGGTGGAGTTTTGGATTGCGATGACGGCGGATGCCAACGCCTTTGTGCATTTGAAGGTGCCGGTAAAGAAGTGCCGCTAGCCGGGCTCTCTGGGTCCGGGGGAATCACCGGGAGGGCACACTACAGCTATTTGAAGTTGCGGCAGGCGACAGGCCATAAACAGCGAACATCAGACTTGAAAGGCTCGTCCCCAGGGTTATCAACTCGAGGGAGGGCTGACGCAGAAATTGTGACCAAGGACCTCAGCGGGCGATCTCATCTTTGACCTCGGCGGACTGAGTTCCATGCCTTCAAGAGAAGAGATCGCCTGGGCGATTTCCTCCGCGGTCACAATAGCGCTGGCATATTTGGGATATTGACTTCGAGAGCGGCGTGCATATGGTCATCGGAATAGCTCGCTGTCGCGTCCTTCACCATCGTGACCTGGTAGCCAAGCTCGGCGGCATAACGAACTGTCGACTCCACACAGGTGTGTGCGATGAGTCCCATGACGATGAGTTTATGGATGCCGTGCTTCTTGAGTTGCAAGTCCAAATCAGTGTGGGCGAAACCGCTGGAGCACCAATGCTCCAGCGCCACGATATCGCCCGGTTGAGGCGCGAACTCCTGCCGGATCTCCGCGCCCCACGTGCCATATTCGAAGGTCTTTCGGGACCAAGCTGCCTCTTGAATTGGCACGATGTACTTCCAGGTCTCGTAGTCGCCCGGGCGATATCGGCGATGCAGCGCATAGAAGACGCGGATGCCCCCCTTTCGCACGGCGTCCAGGACTTGAATCATATGCGGAATACACTGGTTGGCTTCAGCAACACTCTTCAACCGGTCCCATACTTTTCCGCGCTCGGAAATGAAGTCGTTGTACGGATCGATCACCAGAAGCCCCGCTATGTCCTTTTCATACGTCAGGTTGGTCACGTGTCCTCCTATCCATGCATTAAACCGTGATCGTTTTTAAGTGCGGATTCGCGCCCCCGCCCAGACTCCACGTCTCCTGGCCACCGTCGCCCGCGAGGCCACTTAGCGGCATACGGCAGAACGAACAAGTACAGACCGGTGACGATGAGCAAGGCGAGCGGGAACACCGCCAGGAGCCCCAACTTAGATGAATACTTCCCCTGTAACACGGCGATGATGTTGACGATGATGGCCACTGTAAAGGCAATCGACAGCCAGCGGTGGGTCTGCCGAACCCATTTGTTCCAGTTCAATGGGACCTCCTCTCGACTGCACTGTGAATTGTTTTGCGGTACACCTCAATTCACGAGTTTTGAGCTGCCCGAGGCGGCCCGTTGGGCTTTTCAAGGCCGAACTGTTTTGCGTACTCGGCGTTCAATCGCTGCCAGCCGCCGAACTTCATGGCGTCGGGGCCGACTGTGCGGCCGATGGGAGTTCCGCTCAGAAGGTGATCCAGAACATCGAAGCAAATGTGCCACCCGGCAGCACCCATTGAGATGTAGCGGCGCTCGATGTTGGTCCACAGCGTCAAACGCGTACCTTCACCGAAGGCTTTGAGTTCCCACCGCATGTCGAAGCCACCCCAGGTGTACTCAAGCATCTCGGGCGCGTCGGCTCGTATCACTTTTGTTTCGGTAACGTGCAGCGCGGGCGCTCCCACTGTGGTGAGCTTCACCGTGGTTCCCACCGCACCCAGGTCCCCATCGGCATCAAAGGGAGCCCACTCGCGCAGATGCGCCGGGTCGGTAATCGCCTGCCAGACTTTTTCCGGCGGGTGGCGCAGCTCTCTGACGACAATGAGTGTCCACTTATCTCCGTCTTTCCGCACCTCCGCGCCACGGGCCGGGCCCGGCATGTACTGCTCGCGATCGCCCATTTTCTTCTCCTTGTCTTCCTTCGTTTGCTTTGATCGTTCAACGACCTCGCAGACCGGCTATCGGCGCGAGTTTTCCGGTCCATGGCTGATCAGCGGCGGCCGCCAGTGCTCTCGGCTGGCATCCTGCTGGACGGCCGCCTTAATAGCGCGCCAGCTGGTTGAGCTGGATGAGGTTGCCACAGGTGTCGCTCAGCTTCGCGATGGTCGCGCCAGGCACGCCGGTGGGCGGCATCGTGAACTCAGCGCCGCGAGCCTTGATCCGCTCGTAATCGCCCTTGACGTCGTCGGTAAAGAACATGGCCGCTGGCTGGCCCTGTTGAAAAATCGCCTGCTGATACGCCTTGGCCGCGGGGTTGTCGTTCAGCGCCAGCTGTAGCTGAGTGCCATCTAAATCCTCGGGCGAGGCCACAGTCAGCCAGCGAAATGGGCCATTACTGAAATCGGCCTTCTTGGCAAAGCCCAGCACCTCCGTATAGAAGCGCAGGGCCTTCTCGTGGTCGTCCACATATACGCTAGTCAGTTTGATTTTCATTTCGTTTCTCCTTTGTCACGTTCGCGGTTTGGGCCGCGTCGTCTTTTCCTTGTCTTGCTTTTTCGTTGGTGTTGACTGATTCATCCGGTCGAGGTGGCGTTCGAGAGCATCCACGTGAGCGGACCAAAACCGGCGGAAGGGAGCCAGCCAGGCGTCCATCTCCTCAAATGGTTCTGGCTTCAGCCGGTAGAGACGGCGCTGCGCGTCCACCGTGGATTCCACGAAACCGGCCTCCCGCAGCACTCGCAGGTGCTTTGAGACGGTAGGCTGCGGCATACGAAGCTGGCGCTCGATCTCTCCAACCGACTGTTGTGACGAGACGAGGAGACTTAATATTGCGCGACGGTTCGGCTCCGCAATGATTTCGAAAACAGATTCCACTCTCTTGATATACTCGACCGCGCATATGCGTGTCAAGGCATATTACAGACACTGCGGCATTTGCCAGTCAGGCTCCCCAGTCGATCGCTTGTCCAGATCCGCAAACATCGCCGGTAATCCGGAGCGAAACACGTGTGTCAAGCGCTCTTCAATCCACATTTGCCGTGAGGGATTCGACGCTCGTTTGTCGCTTACACCAGTGAGGGGAATCGCCTCTCACCGGAAGGAAGACAGTTTATGCATTGGACAAACAGTTTCCAGGCCCGGCTGCTGTTGTGCGGCGTCATTGCGGTGCAGGTGGCAGGCGCGACAACCATCATCGAGTCAACGGGAAATTCCGGTGGCGCGGTGCCGCTCGGCTTCTATGCGCCGTACAACAGCGCCGAGGTGGCGGCGGTGGGATGGACGCAAACCTCGAGCTATACCAACGTGGTTGTCACCGCTTCGCTATTGACCCCCACCTCAGGCGGGACCATTGACTACACGCTGGTGAAGGCCATCGGGCCGGGGACGTCGTTCGCCGTGGATGGCATTACACAAGGCTCTGTAAATCTCCCTTACGTTTATGGGAACGTCGATCTCTTCCAACTGCCTTCGCTGGGACCGGGCACCTATTATCTGGTTCTGGACAGTCCAACGCCGAACTTGGCATGGCTGTACAACTTTCCGTATCAAGCAACTTACACGATGGATGCCGGCGTATCGCTGATCGGCAACTACTCCGTATTGGCGCCTGGAATCGACACCAGTTTTACGCCGGCATCGAGCTTGGTGGGTGAGAATATTGCCACGGAATTCAACGTGACCGCTACCCCGGCTAACGCCCCGGAGCCGGGTACGTTTGGTTTCCTGGGGCTGGCCCTGGTTGGGGTTTCGATCGTCTTGCGGAGAATGAGCAGGGTGGCAGGGGGCGGATAGAAACGACAGCGGATCGAGTCTGGTCAACCTTCATTTCTTTGGTGGCGGCGAATTCGCGTCGGTGGCGCCCATGCGAATCGCGACCGGGCTTGCGGTCCCCCACGGAGACTCCACCAGCTTCAACGTAACCAGCCACCGCACTCCCGTGCTCGGTTTATACATCCCCGGGACCAACTGTTTTCCGTTCTTGGCGTAGATGGTTCCAGGGAAGAATATGCCCTCCAATGGCAGGCCTTCGGTGCGATCTCTCCAGGCTTGCGGAATCTCCTCCTGATGGATCAGGAGGTAATCCATGAGGTTTCGATTGTAAACCTCCTTGCCCTTGATGCTTTCCAGGAACTCGGGCCCGTGGATGAGCTTGCTGCCCGGCGGAACGAAGAGTTGTGCGGGAACCTGGTAGCCCTTGGGCCACTCCAGCAGACCGACGCCGGGGAGGTTTGTTTCCACTTCCCATCCTTTATAGGGCTTGGGAGGGGCGGCCAAATCGACAGAGTTCATCCCTTTCGACGACTGAGCGAATCCATCCGCGGCGCCGCTCGCGAGCGCAACCACGAAGAGAGCCGCGATGATTAAGAACAAACAACTCTTTTTCACGATGAAATTCCTCTTTCTTCTGTGCTGGAGTAGGGCTACTTGGGTGGAAACTTCTTCAATGCCTTCTTCACCGCATTCTCCACATTCTCGTGCCGCTGCTTGGGATCGCGGATATCGTCTTTGCAGAAGGCGCGCCAGGCTAGGCGCTTCGTCTTCGCATCGACGATGTCGAGGATGAGCGTGCCTTCCGCGTAATGAGAAACCATAACGGTGGTCCACATCGGGTACCAATAGGCACCCCAGGTGTACCACCCCGTGTCGATCGTGGTCACATCTGTCATGCCTTTCGCTCCAAGGAAGAGCGTGACGTAGAAGTCCGGGTTGAAATCGACGGGCACGTAGCCCTTCGCCATCAACCCTTTGTTGACCGCCGACCGCACCAAGTCGATGCCGACCGCGTAGCGGGTCTTGAGATCCGGCTGTTTCTCGAACTCGGGCGAGTCGCGCCACTCATAGTGATGGAGTTTGGAGAAGTCGACTGACTTGTCGTAGTCGGTCTTGACGCTTTGCGGCAAAGCTGGAAGGGTGCTAATCAGGAGCAGAGCGCCCGTTTGGATGATGAGCGGGAGGATGGTCCGCGAAGCGCTCGTGAGGTTAGGCAACTACGACTTCCTTTCTTTGGGACGAGGTCTTGATAAGGATCACGGAGCCAATGCCGCCGGCAATGACGGAGCCGAGTATGATAGCGACTTTGGCGATGTCAAGCAGGTTCTCTTCATTGAAGGCAAGGGCGCTGATGAAGAGCGACATCGTAAAGCCGATGCCCCCGAGCCAGGCAGCGCCGTGAATCTGGGCCCACGACAGACTGGCTGGTTTCACAGCGATTTTGGTGACCACGAAGAGCCAGGACACGACCGTAATGCCAAGCGGCTTTCCGATTATGAGGCCGAGCGCAATCCCCAACGTGATGGGGTGAACCAGCGCGCTCAGACTGAAGCTCCGGACGTCGACGCCCGCGTTAACCAAGGCGAAGAGCGGCATGATCAAGAGCGCCACCCAGGGCTGCAAACTGTGCTCGATTCGCTGGAGAGGCGGCTGGGCTGCGTTGCACTGCTCCTCCAGTTCGTGGAACGCCACCTGTTGACCCGAGGAGAAAAACTCGGTGCTGGGGTCATCGGCGGCCTCGAAGCGGTCGAGAATCTCATGACTGTTTGTATAGAATGCGGTTGGGTTAAGCCGTGTTCGCGCGGGGATGGCAAACGCCAGGAGAACCCCGGCAAGCGTGGCGTGGACGCCTGAATGCAACATGGCGAGCCAGAGGCCCACTCCGATGAGGGCGTAGATTATGGTCGACGTGATACCCATCTTGTTGGCGATCAAAGCCAGGACCATGCACAGCCCAGCAGCCCCGAGGTGATACCAGGAGATGGTGCTGGTGTAGAAGATGGCGATCACCAGGACCGCGATGATGTCGTCGACAATGGCGAGGGCCGCAAGGAAGAGTTTGAGCGAGGTGGGCACTCGCGAGCCGAGCAGCGCCATGATGCCGAGTGCGAAGGCGATGTCGGTTGCCATGGGAACTCCCCAGCCGGCTGCCGACGGAAGGTCACGGTTAATGGCCCAGTAGATTAGCGCAGGGGCAATTACGCCTCCTACGGCGGCGCTCATGGGAAGCGCAGCTTGCCGGAAGGAGGCCAGTTCGCCGATCAAAACCTCGCGCTTGATTTCCAATCCGACCAGGAAGAAGAAGAAGGCCATGAGGCCATCGTTGATCCAGAAGTGAAGCGACTCGCCCAGGACCCGATCCTCGAAACCCACAAAAGCGTGGGCGTGCCCAAACTGCTCATAGAGAGCGGACCAAGGCGAGTTTGCCCAGACGAGTGCCACGAGGGTGCACGTCAACAAAAGAATGCCGCCCGCGGCCTCCATCTTGGCGAAGCGGAGAAACGGGCGCATGACGGCCGGCGTTGGGAGAGGTTCAGTCATGATTCATCCGGAAAGTCGAGGCGATCAGGTTGTATCTTACCGTGCGGCGAAAAGCCTCCCTCGGGGCGAAGGGCCCGTGCAGTCTGGGAGGGTCGGCGACGCCCAGGGCAACTCCATGAGGCGTCGATTCCCGCGCCTCGGCTTTGGTGGTTTTCAACAAGGCGGATTGTGCGATTCGAGGGGCAATGTCGAGCACGCCCGGTTACTCTGAAATTACCCGGAAGACGTTGTCGCGTTGGGGACACGGCTACGCCGCGCACAACGGGCTGATGCCTCGCCGGCGCTCGGCGGACATGGGAAGTGAGCGAAGCTCCAGCCCGTGGCGTCCCCGATGGGCTTTAGGTTGTGGTTCGGTAACTCGCGCATTTGTTTGCAATGAGTTGCCGAGGGTCGACGAAACGACGGCCGGTCAATCACAAAAGTAAGAAATAATTTTTACTCCTTCGTAATCAATCAACTAACTTGGGCGCGCGGACTTGGCCCGATCCGATTTTCGGCCCTCTCGTGCTAATTTCAATCAGCATTTGAACGTCATCGAGGCCGGCCTAACCCGCCGGCTTTTTCTATTGGAGAACGAGATGGACAGCGAACAAACTGTATCGACATGGCCGCCGCCCCCGAAAAACGCCTGCCCACGCTCTGTGTCCCTGTGCAAAGGCCCAAGGTATCCCATCTGCGGCCAAGTAAGGGACGTGGACGGCGCATTGTGGAATGTCCGCGACGTTCGAACCACTAAGCATGGGTTAGACCTCTACTACGGCAGCCCGGACAAGGCTCACGATACGCACCGCGGCGGTCCCTTGCGATTGATCGTTACGAAGGACTTGCGAGACTTCTGGTGGGACAACCGGCTGGAAAGCCACGGACTTTTATTTGATTTGCCGGCGGGGCGCACTACGCTCAAGCGGGCACGGAACCGGCTACAGTTTAACCAACGAGACGCCGTGAGGGACTTTTGGACGGAACGCCTGGACGATCTCGCGACACTACCCACCTGCGAGTTTGCCGCGAAGTACGGGGTAGATAAGACGAGGGCTTTCGACTGGCGCTTTCGGCTGGTGGGACAGCGCGCCCGGCCGTTGGGCTGGTGGCGCACACCGGAGACCTTCAAGATTCTTCTATCGGACATGAAACTCCGGGAAGTCGGGGAAGAACTCGGCATCGGAACCAGCCACGCGATGCGGCTACGGCGGCGGGCGAAGCAAGAATCGCAGTAACAGTCGGACGGGCGCCGCCCCCTGTTAGGGCGGGATGTTAGTCAACGTTTGTAAGTACGAAAGCCGGCCTAAGCAGCCGGCTTTTTCTATTGAAGAATCGAGGAAACAAATGGAAGAAATGAGCACGAGTGCATCTCTCCTCACAGACCCCAAGCGTGGCATCGCCGGGCGAGTGAAGGACTTCACGAAAGCTTCCTGGGATGTTCGCGACGCGCGACCTACCAAATACGGCTTTAACCTTTACTTCGGCACTCCGCGCGAGACCTATTACGGTCCGTATCGCGGCCCGTCGAAACTGATCGTGACGAAGGCGCTGCGAGACTTCTGGCATGCTAACCGGACCAAGAAACTGCACTTCTTTCTGGATTTGCCGGCGAGTTCCAGCGGGCTCCAAACGGCGCTGAGACGGCTTCGTTTCAGTCACCGCGAGGACGTGAAGGCGTTTTGGAAAGAGCGGGTTGAAGATCTGGCGGTTCTACCAACTCGCGAATTTGCCGCGAAGCATGGGGTTGACCCGGTCGCCGCATTCGAATGGCGTCTCAAGCTGGTAAAGCGGGGACGGCCAGCCGGCTGGTGGCGTGCGCCGGCGATTCTCAAGGTTCTGCTTTCCGACATGCCGCTCGGCGAGGCGGGCCGGGAACTGGGTATCGCGATCAGCGAGGTGCACCGGCTGCGGCGCCTGGCGAAACGAGAGGCGAAGTCGACATGAGTCCTCGGGACGCCAAGTTCGGGGAGCACGACCGACGGAGTCCCTACAGCAGCTCGGCATAGCGGAAGGGCCTGACGCCGGCGCTTTTCCAGAAGTACGCGAGGATGATCACACTGGCGATAGCCGCATAGGCGCACCACAGCGAGGTGAATGCATATCGCTTAAATGCCATCACGGTCAGCAGAATCGTGAGATTCGCCGCGCCGAATATCACCATGGCCCTGACTTTCGAAAAAAAGAGCGAGCCACAGGTGGCGATCACGTACAGTACTGCGAGGGCGGTGTTGTTTGTCGCGGGATTGATGTACACGATGCTGTTTCCTCTGACATAGACCTGCAATGGGTAAGCCGTCAGCCCCCACAACATATAGAGCGCCGTCGCTCCGCCGACGAGCACAAACGGCATCATCCTCCTGCGGTCCTTGCGGGCAGGCTCGAACAACAAAACGCTGAGCGGCAGCACAAAGGGGAGAAGTCCCAGCGCGTAGAGCACGAACGCCGCGCCCATATTGTGCGCCGCCGTCGGAGAGAGAACGCCGTCCAAGCCGAGCCAAACGAAACCTTCGATGAACTGGTGAACGGCGAAGAGAGTCGGCAGCGCGGCGAAGAGCAGCTCGCGCCGGTGCTTCACTTTGGTCAACGTGACCACCCCAATCGCGGCGAGTGCTCCGCTACCCACAAAGTTTGCTGCTGCCGAAAAACACACGTCTCACCCCTTGCGTCTCTGAGAGTCATCAGGATCTCACATCGCGCATAGGGCCGGGTTCCAGACAGGCTTTGCGGAGTTACTCCGTTCGCAGCGCTTGCATTACGTCGACGCGGGCGGCGCGGGCGGCCGGCCACACCGACGCCACGACCGCTGCTGCCAGAAGTACGATCGCTGCTCCCGCCACGGGTATGACGCCTGGCATCTTGATCTCCGCCACATAGCTGCTGGCCAAACGCGCCAGTACATAGCCGCACGCCGCACCTGCCACGACGCCTGCCGTCGCCATAATCGCGCCTTGCGCGATGACCTCGGTCAATAGATGCCGGCGATGCGCCCCAACGGCCAGCCGGATGCCGAACTCACGCGTCCTCCCGCTAACGGAGAACGCCAGCACACCGGCGACTCCGACAATCGCTATGAGCAGCGCCACCGCCGCAAAGCCGCCAAAAACCAGCGTGTTCAGGCGCTCGGGCGTCAGCACTTCGGCGCGAACCTCTTCGAGGGTTGCGGCGCGCTCCACGGGTTGTTCCGCGGACATCGACCGGATAAGGCGCGTGATGGGCAGCACCAGCGAGTGCGGATCGGTCCGGGCGTGAACGAACAGACGGCCACCGAAGAGCGGCTGCTGCCCCAACGGGTCGTACATGGTCAGCATGGGAACGGGCACCACATTCTCATCGTCCACATCGGCCACGATGCCAATGATGCGCCGGGGCTTGATACTGATGGGGACGAACTTCATGATGGGATTGGTCCACATGACATGGCGGTTGATCGCGTCCTGGTTCGGGAACATACGCTGCGCGAGGCTTTGGCTCACGATAACTACCGGCTCGCTGCCGTGGCGATCCCCATCGTTGAAATCGCGCCCGGCGATTAGCGGAACACCGAGTGAGGCGAAGAACCCGGGAGAGATGGTTCGAAGACGTGCGCGCGGATCTTCCTCACCGGGTGCGCGAACGTGGCCATCGGCCGAAAACTGGAACGCAAAAGCGACTTGCTCCTTGTCGCGCCACGGAACGTTCATGCCGACGGAGACGCCGTCCACGCCAGGAACCTCTTTGATGCGCCGGATCGCTTCACGGTAGAAGTTCACGACCTCGTCGGGTGTCTTTCCGTAACTCATGACGGGCACGTTCATGGCAAGCACGCGCTGCATGTCGAAACCGGTCTGTACGGCTTCGAGAGCGAGCAGCGTTTTCAGCAACATGGCGGCGCCGGCTAGCAGAACAAAGGAAGCGGCGATCTGCGTGACGGCGAAGAGCCGCAGACGGCGGCTTGTGCCGCCCGTGATGCGGAGACTGCTATTGGACAGGCCGGATCCGTTGGCCCCGTCGGCCGAAGGCAGTCGCGGGATATAGGCGAGAAGCACAGCCGCGACGATCGCCAGCGCGGACCCGACCCACAGCACGCTGGAATCGACCGTGAGATCGAGCGCGCGCACCGAGAAGCGGGAGGCATAGCGCGCCAGAATGGCAACCATGGGCCGGGCAGCGAGCACGCCAAGGAGGGCGCCCGCGCCACAAAGCAAGAGGCTTTCCGCCAGCAGCGTCCGGCGCAGGGCAGCCGTGTTTGCGCCGAGCGCCGCGCGGATGGACAATTCGCCCTCGCGCCGAACCGTCCGCGCTAGAATCAAGTTCGCAACGTTTGAGCAGGCAATGACGAACACCAGCAGCGACGCCGCCATTAGCACGAGCAGCACGGTCCGCGCGCGCGACGTGATCTGATCGCGCAGCAGTACGGCGCGGATCCGGTTGTCCCCTTTCTTTGAATAGGCTTCCTGATGGTCGCGGACCATAGTCGCGTAGATCCCGTTCAGCTCAGCCTGTGCCGCCTGGAGATCCGCGCCTGGCGCCAACCGTCCGAACAGCTCCGTCATCCGGTGAATCCGCCCCGTCACCATGGTCGCGGAGAGATGATGCTCGCTGGTCACCACGTTCGCGATGAGTTCCGTATCCGCCGGGTACGGCACCGATGGCTCCAGCACACCCACGATGGTGCCCGACCGGTCGCCGAGCCTCACGGTTTTGCCAAGCACCGAAGGATCGCCCTTTAGCGCCGTCTTCCAGAAACGGTAAGTCAGTACCACCGCACCCTTGGCATTTGGCCCGTCGTCTCCGGGCCCGAGAAGCCGTCCGAGGACGGGATGCAGCCCCATCACATGGAAGTACGAACCGCCCACGACGCCGGCCCGAAGCTCGCGCGGCTCGCCGAGTCCAACTACTGTGAATCCAATTTGGGAGAAGTCGCCCAACTCGGTCAGCGTCTTTACGCTCGCCCGCAGATCCCGAATCTCCGGCACCGAGAAATAGGTGTTCTCGGTCTGTCCCGTGCTTTGGCGAATGTAAATAAGGCGGTTCTCATCGCGGTTGACCAGCGGCCGTAAGAGCACGCCCCGCACCAGGGTAAAGATGGCGGCGTTGGCCCCGATTCCGAGCGCCAGGGTCAGTACGACTGTAATGGTCAGTCCCTTGGTGCGCACCAGAGAGCGCACTCCAAACTTCAGCTCGCGCAGGAATGTGCTGACAACCTCCTTGAGCGGCAGGTGTTTTGTGTCGTTCGCGGTCATAGAGGTTGCTCCTTTGAAAGGTCCGGGTTGATCTCGAAGAGCCTCTGAGGCTCTTCTGTGATGTCGAATGGCCCGGGGCGAAATCGACACGCTTCCCTCTTTTTTTTACGGCTGCAGAACCTGGCGCAGCTTTTCGGCGAACGCGGCGGGCTGTTCGACGTAACCGGAGTGGCCGCCAGGGAAAGTCACTGTTGCGCTTCCGAGCCGCTCCGCTAAGGCGATCGCGGTCGAGTAGGCCAGCTGCCCGGAAGACGTCTCGCCGACGGCCACCACGATTCGGACAGGCCCCGATCGCAGAGTCGCGACATCGGGAAGGTAGGAGCTGATCGGTTTCAGCCCATGAGCAAAGAAAAAGGCGAAGTTACTCTTGATTCGGCTAAACGCCCCCTGCATTTCGGGGCTCGTGGGTAACGCTTGGGGCGACCTCGGACCACCGCCCAAACCGGTGCCCGCCAGGAACTTCTGTATGCCGGCATCGACCCCGGTGGACCGGTAGGTGTCATAGACGCCTTCCGCGAAGGCGCGCTTCTCCGCTGCGTCGGACAGCAATTCGGTGCACGGTGGCTCATGAGCGATCAGAGTTCGCACTCGCTCGGGATGGCGGGCAGCCAGGTTGAGCCCAATCTGAGCGCCGCCGCTGCTGCCCAGCACTTGGGCAGGCTCCTTACCGAGCGCCGCCAGTAACTGGGCCGCGTCGTCGCCGTGGACGTCCATCCGCTGGTCCTCCGGCGGTCCATCCAGAACGCTGCGCGAGTTGCCACGCGGATCGTAGCGCACTACCGTGTAGGTCTCCGCAAGAAACCCGGCGACACCGGTGAAGATCGCTGCGTCGGCAGGGCCGCCCGGAATCATTAGCAACACAGGGCCAGCCCCCTGCACCTCGTAGTACAGCTGGGCGCCTGGCACTTTCAGAATCGCGCCTCTCATGATCGCATTTGACATACTACCTCCCGTTGCCAGGAATTCTCAAAGACAAAAAGACAAGACGTTACTACAACAAAACGTTCGGCCGGTGGCCTGAGGTGTTTATAAGGTCGGAATCATTATTTCCGTGACCAACTCCTCTTCAGCTGTCTTTCTCGGATCGTTCGCGTAGTTCTCAATGCAGTAATCCGGCCTCATCGGAAGTTCTGTTTTCGAAACGATCTCAAAAACCCGGCGACTCGCGTCGGTCAGGTTGGAATACGGTCCGGTCAAAACAAAGCGGCTGTATTTGCCACCCTCAAACAGCGAGTAGTCTACGCCCTCGGGCAAGTCCTTGGGCGCTTCAGCCACCGAAACGCCGGCGCGATATGTGTTCGGGCTCATTTTGTAGAGGCTCATGTAGCCCGTGATCTGATTACTTTCCGCAATCCGTGGCACAAGCTGATGCAGTTCCTGCCAGGCCTGCGGGGCGATCTTCTGGAACGGTCCGACTTTCTCGATGAAAACGTAGTGGGTCTTAGGCCATGTCACGACTTCCGGTTCTTCCGTGAGGTTCATACAGTCTCCTTGGCTGGGTTGGATGAAGAGCCGAACACCTTAGTTTCCCTCAGGCTCGGCGAGGAGATCGCCCAGGCGGTCCAGGCGCCGTTCCCACATCGAGCGACGGTCACCGATCCATTTTGACGCAACCGAAAGTCCGGCGGGCTCGATGCTGCATGTGCGGACCCTCCCGAGTTTCTCGGTTCGCACGAGGCCGCTTTCCTCCAGCACCTGCAAGTGTTGGACGACTGCGGCCAGCGACATCTCGAGAGGCTCCGCCAATCGCGACACCGATATCGGTCCTTGGCTGAGCCTCTCCATGATGGCCCGGCGGGTGGGGTCGCCGAGAGCGTGAAAGACACGGTCGACATCCGGTCCTTTTCTATCCATGGGCCCCAGGCTTCCAGCGCTTCGTTTCGGCTAACCTGAAAATTCCTTGCTCAGTTTGTCGAGCAGTTTGCGCCAACCGTCCTGGCGCATTTCGGGACCATCGGCGCCTTCAAAGAACGCTCCCTGGTGTGTGCAAATCAGGTCCGTCCCTGTTTCCGAGGGCAGGAACTCAACGGTTACCAGAGACGCCGAGAAATTCTTCCCGTCCAGGGCCATCGTTGAGGCAAACACAACCCGACGACCGGGCACGATGTCCTGATACCTGGTCTCATTCGTCAAGGACATGCCCGCTATCGGCGTACCTTGTTTCATACGAAAACGGGCCTTTTCCTGGCCGCCCACTCGAAAGTCGAGTTCGTAGTGTTCGACGTCGTGGTGGTCGCCTTCCACAAACCAGCGGCGCTTCTTGGTAGGGTCGGCGAATGCAGCGAAAACGCGCTCGGGCGTGGCGGGATAAGTGCGTTCGATCACAAATGTGTTGTGAATGACGGCTTGCTGTTGCGTGGTGTGCATTTCCTTGGGTTCCTTTCGGCACTCATTAGTTAAGTGCATACTTAAGTTTTAAGGCGAGCGGGGCGAATTGTCAAGTGAGTACTTAAGTATTTTGGCAAATGTTGTAACGAGAACCTGTGCTATGGTTGAACGCCGGGGCGAATCGACGGGGGCGTCGATTGCGGGTCGGGGACCCACCCTACGAAAGCCGCCACGGACCTGCGGCCTTTTAAGTGAGGGTCTTTTCGAAAGCAATGATCGGTACAGGGAAGCTTATTCGTGCAGTGACATCGACCTTCAACCACAAAACGATCCCGATGGCCAACAATGCCGCCATGGGGACGAGTGGTGCGTCGTAGTTGCCGGTGGCCTTCACCAGGTAGCCGAAGATCACAGACGATAGCGCAGCGCCCACCTGGCCTGCGGTATTCATAAACCCAACTACCACGCCACCCTGGTTTCCGCCGATGTCGACACAGGCAGTGAACACCACGGGTTGCTGCAAGGCAATGCCCGCGTAAGCGAGGCTGAGGCACGCAATGACCGGCAGTTGGCCGGTGGCAAAGATAAGACCAATGATGGAGGCCGCCGCCAGAAACGCGCCCGCCATGCCGACGATTCGACGAGACCACGTCACGCCAACGATGGTCGCCAGCCAGTCGCAAGTGAGGCCGCCGAGTAGATTCCCCGCGGCGCCGCAGACGTACGGCAGGGCCGACAACGAAAGAGCCTGCTCACTGAAGCCGCGGCCCCTGACCAGGTAGGTGTGGGTCCAGGTCTGGTAGAAGCCCATCGTGTACACGTATCCGAATGTGAGGACCATGATGGCCCACAGGTTTGAGCTGGCCAGGATCGCCCGCCAGGATAAATGTATGACGGCAGTCGGGCGCCGCGCATCCGATGGATAGTCGCGGAACTTCCAGAACCAGACGGCGGCCCACATCACGCCAAGACATCCGAATACGTAGAACGACATCCGCCAACCGAAGGCGCGCTGGATGGGGATCACCAGCAAGGGCGAAAGGGCGCCACCGATTTGGCTGGACATTGTGAACAGACCGAAGGCGCGGCCGCGCCGTTCGGGTGAGAACCATCGCGAAATGGCGACGGACGCGTTGGGGAATGCGCCCGCTTCGCCGGCGCCGAAGAGGAATCGGACTCCCAGCAGAATGGGGTAGATGGACACAGCGCCCGTCATCGCCGTAAAAAGCGACCACCAGAGAACGATGCGTGTTAGGACTTTGCGCGCGCCGATGCGGTCGCCCAGATGGCCGCTCGGGATTTCGAACAGGGCGTAGCCGATGAGGAAGACCGTTCCGACCCAGCCCCATTGTTCGGGAGCGATGTGGAGCGCATCCTGCATCCGCGGGCCTGCCACGGAGATGCAGACCCGGTCGAGATACGTGATGATCGCGAGGAGGCAGAGCAGGAGCAGGCAGAAGTATCGGCGACTCAAAGGGGGTAGTCGATCTTACCGCAAGCGGTGGTGCAAGGATGAATCGGGGGAGTCACCGCCGATTCCTGCGGCGGCGAGAGCAAGACTGAATGCACTCCTAATCCATCAGCTTACGCGTCAGATACGTGTACTCGACAGCGAAGGTCCTGGCCGTCTCCTTTAAGTCAGCCCCGGAGTGGTGTCCGCCTTCGATGATCTCCATGTAGAAGAACGGCTTCTGAAACTCCTCCATTTTCGCTGCGAATTTTCGCGCATGAACCGGACCCACTCTGTCGTCCTTGGTAGTCGTAAAGATCAGTGGCTCGGGATAGCTCACATGCGGGTTCAGTTGGTTGTAAGGAGAGATCGACGCGAGAAACGCGCGCTCATCCCGATCCTTGACTGTTCCGTATTCGCCGACCCACGACGCACCCGCGGCAATCTGCTCAAAACGCAGCATATCGAGCAGTGGAACCCGTATCACGACCGCAGTCCACATTTCGGGATGCTGGGTTATCTCCACACCCATCAGCAACCCGCCGTTCGAGGTGCCCCGGATGCCCAAGCGTCGAGGTGAAGTAATCTTGCGGGTCACCAGATCCTGGCCCACCGCCAAGAAGTCGTCATAGATGTGTTGGCGATGGGTCTTCAGTCCGGCCTCATGCCAGGCGGGTCCGAACTCGCCGCCGCCGCGAATATTGGCCAGGACATAAACGCCTCCCCGCTCCAGCCAAAGTTTACCGACTGGGGCCGAGTAACTCGGTGTTTCCGAAATCTCAAAGCCACCGTAGGCTGTCAGCACTGTCGGATTTGTGCCGTCATATTTGAGGTCGCTGCGCCGCACCACGAAGTACGGCACCTTGGTTCCGTCCTTCGAGACGGCTTCCAACTGTTCGACGACCATTCCGGACGCGTCAAACTGCGGCGGCAAGGTCTTTGCCTCCTTCAGCGTACCCGCCCGGGCGTCACCCAGTAAGAGCCGAGAGGGCGTCAGGAATCCCTCCAGCGAAAAAACAAACTGGTCGTCTGCCCAGTTCGTGCTCAGGATCTGGACGGTCTGATTGTCGGGCATGTCCAGCTTCTTCCCGGTCCAAGTGCCTTGCGCGCCTCGAGTGTAGACATATGCCCTGCCTTGCACGTTCTCAAGCGTTGTCACCAACAGGTGATTCCTAGTTGTGTCCACAACCTGGGCAAACTCCCTTGCTGTCGGCGCGAAGATCACGGTTGGCTTCAGATGAAGCGGGTCTCGCTTCAGGGCGTCCAAATCCAGGGAGACGACTGATCCCTTGTTGAGCCTGGAGCCAGCGCCTTCCGGCTTCCAGTCCTCGTCGAGCGTGACAATCACCCGACCGTCCAGCAGACCGTCGATGTCCGACTTGCCCGGCAAAGCAATTCGCTTCACCCCATCGGGCGTCAGCAACGACCACTGCACCTCGAAAAAGGTTACTCCGCGTCGAAGCACCGTCGCGTGATGGCCACCGCCATCGTTGAGCTTGAAAGCTCCGGTAGGAAGTGCGTCCGTCTCCGCGCCACGGTAGATTTCTTTGGCCTGATCGAGCGGCTCGCCCCGCCTCCAGAGCTTCACTACGAACGGATACCCGGATTTCGTCATGGTGGCCGCGCCCCAGTCCCTCGACACCAGCAGCGTGTCTTTATCGACCCACGCAACGAACTGCTTGGACCTGGGCAGTATGAAGCCGCCCTCCACGAATTTGCCAGTCTTCAGATTGAACTCGCGCATGGTGCTGGCATCCTCGCCGCCGGCAGAGAGTGAGATAAGGCACAACTCGTCCCCCGGATAAAGGCATGTGCGCCCGCGTTCGACCCAACTCTGCTTGTCTTGTTTCGCCAGCGCGTCGTAGTCCAGCACCGTCTGCCAATTCGGCTTGGGGGAAAGGTAATCGGCAAGCGACGTGCGCCGGAGAATACCTCTCACATGCTGGGCGTCTTGCCAGGTATTGTAGACATCCTTGCTGTTCAGTTCAGGAATGGGCAGTCGGTCGGGCGACTCCAGCACCTTGAGAGCCGCCGCCTCCAAGCCGGCGTAACGTGGATCCGCCTCCAGCACGTTGGCTGTGCGTTCGTTCTCCGCCTTCACCCAGGCCATGGCACGTTCGCCATGAACATCCTCGAGCCAAATGTATTTGTCATCGGACGCCGACGAGGTTTGCGCAACGGTTCGAAGCGAAACCGCCGCGATTGTGGTGATCACCGCGAGCAGCAGCGTGATACATCTTGCCGAAAGCGGCATTTTCCGTCCTCCGATTAGCAAGCTCTTTTCTGCCGTGACGCAGCGTGGCAGAGACAAACGGCGTCTGACAGTGTAGCGTGTTTTAGGTCACGGATCGGACTGGTCGGCCGGTTAACAACCGGCCTGCAGGATTCCATCCTGCCCCACATCGGAGCCTAGTTCTCGAAGTACGCATTCAGCCGCCAACTCCGGAGGCCGGTCCGAGCTTACTGTTTCGACGCCTGCGCTGTGCCATCTCCCGTGAGGACGGGCTTGCTGACCGGCTTATCATCGCCGAAGTTGGCAACGAGGTATTCAAGCAGCGCTTCGCGGTCTTGTGGCTTGGCGCCCCAGTTGGCCATTTTGTCGTTTTCGCGATTCCTGGCGGCGCGGGAGAGCCGGTTGGTGTGGATGATGATCAGCCCATGGCATGGAATGCAAGAGCGAGCCTCTTCTTTTTGACCGCGGGCGATGGTTTCCGGGTCGGCGGCCAGTGCGCTTGTCGTCAGGGCAAGTGCCGCGGTAAGAGTAAGCAGGAAGTGGCTGGTCATGATGATTTCTCCAGGTTGACGCCAACCCGGTCGATGCCATTCCATAAATAACCCGCGGGATTCCAGGACGGGACAAAGGGCTGAACACGACCCGCGGTATCCGTTGCGCGCGAAAGGACGACGTGGTATCCGGGTTTCTCCGGCTCCCATTTGAACTTCCATAATCGCCAGGCAAAATGAAGTTTGGGGGAAATCAGATCGGCATCATGCCAGCGGCTACCGCCGTCGGTCGAGACCTCGACCCGCTCGATGGCTTCTTCGCCGGCCCACGCAAAGCCGCGAATCTCGGTGGGGCCGAATGGCACGGAGGCTTGGTCCTCCGGCGCAGTGATGGTGGATTTCACGGGCATGCCTTCGATGACTTCCAATTCAGCGGGACGGGCGGGCGTCCCGGGAACGAGCGCATATTTTGGATAGCGATAACCGGGGTTCATGAAGAACCCTGTAGTGAGGTCTGTATTGGCGGTGAGGCGCGTCACCCACTTCACCCAGCTGGTGCCGTCCCAACCTGGGACTACGAGGCGAGCCGGGAAGCCATGAATGGCGGGCGTCTGTCCGTTCATGCTGAGTGCCAACAGCGTGTCCGGATGGAGTGCTTTTTCCATCGGCATGCAGCGGATGAAGTCGGGTGTGGCAGCGACGCCGGTATCGGCGCCGTCGATCTCAATAAACTTCGCTTGGGAATCGACGCCGGCAAGCTTCAGCACATCGCTCAATCGCGGGCCACGCCACTCGGCCGTGCCGACTGCCCCGCGTGCCCACTGAATCCCCGGGAGTTTCGGCGAATAGAACGCCCGCCCGTTGCCGGTGCATTCCAGGGTAGCGGTCACGGTGTATTGTGGCAGCTTCTGAAGATCGGCCAGACTGAGATTGAGGTTTTTCGAAACACGCCCGTTAATCAGGAGGCGGTAAGCATCAGGGTCAATGGGCGCCGGACGCGGCAGATGCTGGCGGACAAAGAACGTGTCGACGGAGGTCAGGTACGTGTTCAAGTAATGAACCGGCGTCTCAAGATCCTCAGGACGGTCGTTGTGAAGAATTAAGGGCCGCTTGCCAGGGACGATGAAAGGTGGCTGCTCTCCGCCGGCGGCCTGTGCGCTCAAACGTCCGGCAGCAGCCGCTGCTAAGAGGGACGCAAGTACTTCTCGGCGATTTGGTCTCATGTCGTTCGCGATTGTGATCATAGCATCCACTAAGACGTCCCTTTGCCCTTTGTTCCGCGTCTGCCTGGCCCCTTCGCATGGGCTCTGTCATCAGCCCGCTGCGCCATATTTGTGCTACGTTGAAGGCGTCTCCTTGCGGCGACAACAATGAAACGGTAAAGACCACTCCCGCTTTCACCCCCGCTCAATAGCGGATCTGGAGGTTTCGTGTCTTTACTGAACTTGTGTGAACTCTCGTTTGAATACCCGTCTGGCCCTGTGCTATTCGACGGCGTCTCGTTCTCAATCAATCCTGGGGATCGCGTAGCCATCTTAGGCCCCAATGGATCGGGAAAATCAACCCTGCTTCGATTGATTGCCGGATATCTGGAGCCGACGCTTGGTCGGATCGCACGCTCTCGGGTCTTGCGAATCGGCGTGGCCGACCAGGTGATTCCGGCGGAAAAACGCCAGACGCTGTTTGATTTCGTCTTTGATGCGCTTCCCTCTCTTGCCCGACTCCGGACAAAGATTCTGGAATCTGAGAGGCGTTTGTCCGACGCATCCAGCGCGGCCAACTACGCGAATCAGATTCATGAGTACCAGGAAGCGGGTGGATTCCTGGCGGAAGCCGGCGTAGCTCGAACGCTCAGCGGCCTGGGCTACTCCACGCAGGACTTCGATCGGGACGTGCAGTCGCTGTCGGGCGGCGAGCGCACGAGAGCGGCATTGGCGCGCGCCCTCTCCATGGAAGTGGACTTGTTGGTATTGGACGAGCCCACCAATCATTTGGACATCGCCGCGCGGGAATGGCTCGAAGCAAGTCTGTCGTCGCACGCAGCAGCCTGTGTTATTACCTCACACGACCGGGCCCTGCTGTCGGGATTCGCTACCCGCGTAATCGATATCGAGCGCTCGAAAGTCCGCGTGTTTGAGAGCGGCTACCAGGGTTATCGAGACGCGCGGGCATTGCT
>JBAUOG010000109.1:0-12222 GCA_049579625.1 Bryobacteraceae bacterium | reverse complement strand
GTTCGCGTACGCGATGCGGCGGTAGTGCTCTTCCTTGTAGGCATTCTTGCTTGACCCGGACGTGGGATTGCGGCGCTCCCAGAACTGCTCCACGAAATGCTGACGTTCTGTATCTGTCTGCAGACGTTCGAACGCGGCTCTCTCTTCGTTCGAGATGATGTACACCACGTCCTCATTGAGCCACTTTTGCCAGACCGTTTCCGCAGTCGCCCTAGTCGCCTGCGTTGACACATCGTTCTCCGGATTTGGCTTCCCTTGCCAGGCGGCAAAGGCTAGCGTGGCGCTCGCTATCGCGACAACCGCGGCGAGCGCGGGCGCCCAGATACCGCTTGGGCCTTTCGGATAGAGCAAACGCCGGATGCGATTCACAAGACTTCCTCCTGTTGCGGCCAGCGCCGGCGCGCGGCTCGGCCATGGTTGTTCCAAGCGGTTGTGTTCGAGTGCGGTGAGCGCCGCGGCATAGCTGTGCGCATCGCCCCGCAAAGCCACAACCATGTCATCGCAGCAATTCTCGCGTTCCGTGCGGATCACCCGGGAGATCCACCACACCGCCGGATGATAAAAGAGCAGACCTTCGATGACCCTTTGGCAAACATTCACCAGATAGTCGGCGCGGCGCACATGCGCGAGTTCATGCAGAAGAATCGCCTCAACCTGCGCCGCAGGCAGGCCCGCCAGAAATCCCAGGGGCACCAGAATCACAGGCCGCAGATGCCCCAGAATCATAGGAGTGTCGGCCAGCAGCGACTCGAGTAGAACCACCTGCCGCGAGACTCTCATCTCCGCGGCGAGTTTGGCCGTCACCACCGGCCAGGGCGCCGACGCAGCACACACACCGCGTCTCCCCAGCCGGCTCGATGCGATCCAGCCGGCGGTGTAGCGCAGATAGAAGAAGCAAACCCCAGCCATCCACCACAGTGCCAGCCAGGGCACGGCTACGGAGACGATGGCGTCCCAGGCCGGCTTGCTATCACCCGAGTTGGCTTCCGCAGCATATCTCCAGACATCCGGCGGAAGTGCTGCGCGCGCTCCCGCCGCGCCTCGGGTCTCGGGCAGTAGATGGATCAGCGTCGCGCCGAAGGCCCCCAGCATCAGCAGCAAAGCGCCGCAGGCGGCGGTATAGCGGACACGAGGCGAGCGCACCCCGGCAAGCACAACACCGAGCGCCGCCGCGATAATTGCGCCTTCCCACAGCGACTGAAATAGCGTCCAGCCAAGTGCCTCGGCAAGCGGTGTCGTCACCCACAAATCGAGCAGTCTCATTTCGCCCCCTTGGCATATCCGTCAAGTAATTTGCGGAGCTCGGCGAGTTCTGTCTTGGTTGTCTTCCTAGCAGAAAGGGCGCCGATCAACAGGGCCTTTGCTGAGCCGCTGAAAGCCCGGTCCAGCAGGTGCCCAGCCAATTGTTGTTGGGTCCACTCGCGCGGTTGCGCAGGTTTATAGACGTGAGCCCGTTGCTCCTCGTCGCGAAGCAGCAATCCCTTGTCGGCCATGATTTGCATGAACTTCAGGATGGTGCTGTATTGCGCCGTCCGCCGCCGGTTGATCACCTCATACACCTCCCGCACGGTGGTCGGCCCGGTCGTCCAAAGAACAGTGAGGATTTCGAGTTCCGCGTCGGTCGGTCTCGGCGGTTCAAATGACATCTACTAAAACCTTACTAGTAAATACTTCCTATGTCAAGAGTATGGTCGATTTTCTGTTTACAAACTCTTTCCCAATTCGCGACAAGCCGCCCATATTCCTCGCCTACCATCGCCATAGGATTAGCTCGGCGCTGAAAACTCCATGCTCGATCCTCTTAAACAGTTCGCTGAAGGAGAAAAATCTTGAAGGAAGAATTGCAGGATATGAGGAGCGCTGCGAATCGGCGCTCTTTTCTTACGAAGGGATTGACCCTCGGCACCGCAACCGTGGGCGCAGGATATCGGAGTCAAGTGATTGTCGTAGACTGCAAGGGTAAATGAACATCACTGCGGCGAGACGTGGCGTCTGGGTAGTCGCGATCGCATTCGTTTCCACGATCACCTGCGCCCTACTCGCGCTCTTCGTCGTGCAGGGCAACGTCCAAGGCGACGTCGGCAAGACGCTCGCCGCCGCCATTGTATACATGCTCCCCTTGTTGGCGTTGCAGGCTGCAACCGAGAAGACACTGCGGCATTGGTCTGACGCGTCGCGCTTCCCCGTCGATTGGATCGTCTATGGCGGGGCGAAGCTGGTGATCGGCTTGGCGTCCGCCGCCGTCGGCAGTGCCCTCGCGTTGTTGCTCGGCATTGTCGGGAAATGGCAGGACTTATACCTTCCGAATCGCATGGTGGTCGTGGTTTCGGTGATCGCGGCGTGCTTGATTCGGTTGTACGGCACCACCCGCAGCCGCCTCGAGGAACGCAATCGCCAGCTCGAAGCGAAAGTGGAAGCCGAGGGGCGCACGCTGCGGATGCACGAGCAGGACTTCGAGCGGGCTCGCGAAATCCAAGAGGCGTTGATGCCGAAACAACTGCCCCAGATCCGTGGATGCCGTCTCGCGGCAACGTGTCAACCTGCGCGCACAGTCGGCGGAGACTACTATGACGCCATCCCCGTCAGCGATTCGTCGGTCGCGATTACTATCGGCGACGTCTCTGGCAAAGGAATGGCCGCGGCGTTACTCATGTCGAACTTACAGGCGATTGTGCGCGCCTTTGCTCCGTCGGGGCCCGCGCCGGAAGAGCTGTGCGCCAAGGCCAACGGGCTCATCGCCGGTAACGTCGCTTCCGGGAAGTACATCACGTTCTTCTACGCGGTGGTGGATACTGCGCGCATGCAACTCGACTACTGCAGTGCGGGCCACAACCCGCCCCTCCTGCTGCACCGGGATGGCACGCTGGAAACTCTTGCCGAAGGCGGCCCGGTGTTGGGCATATTCCCGGCCGCGCGCTATGTGGGCGGGATGGCCGAGTTGCGGCCGGGCGATTGCCTCGTACTGTTTACCGACGGCATCACGGAAGCGATGAATGCCAAGGACGAGGAATTCGGCGAGCAGCGCCTCATGGATCTGCTCAGTCAGGGGCCGGGAACTGCCGACGAGTGCCGCCAACGAATCATGTCGGCCGTGACGAAGTTCTCTGGCGGCAATTTCCATGATGATGCGACCGTGCTGGTTCTGACGGTGAACTGATGCAGGAGAACTGCAGCACGCAACCGCGCGCGTCGGTGTCTGTGTGAGAACTCCAGCACTGAACCGCGCGCGTCGGTGTCTGTGTGAAAAATCCAGCACTGATCCGCGCGCGTCAGTGTCTGTGTGAAAACTCCAGCACTGAACCGCGCGCGTCAGCACGCGGATCTGAAACTGTGCCGTGACTGTCAGGGAGCGGACCCACCAGGGCAACTAAACACAGTGAGATGATGCCGCCACGCCGGCTCTTAGAACTGACGTACGCCTCGGCGCCTCGCCTCTCGAATCCCTGAGCCCACGAAAACGGGCCATAATCGGATTGATGTCCTTGGGAAGCGCCTTGAACTGCGTGTCTTTGAGTCTTGCATCTATCCTGTTAGGGGCGGTTGTCGGCCACACACAGTCCCTGCCCTCCGGTCCGGTGACCACCGGCAGTACGGAGCGAGCGGTTTACTTCACCGGGAAGGTGACGCTCGAGGACGGCTCCGCGCCCGCATCCGCCGTCAACATACAGAAGGTCTGTGGTGGCCAGGCGACTTTCGTGGCGCTGACAGATGCCACCGGTCATTTCAATTTCAAGGTGGGTAACGGTGGACAGGGAACCGGAACAGCAGATGCCGGAGAAGGTTCCGGTCAAGCTCCGGACCTCATGAGGCCGTGGGGAAGCGCCAGCCAGTATTCGATGCCCATCACAAGCGGCCTGAGGAATTGCATGCTCGAAGCAGTCCTGCCTGGTTTTCAATCCGAGAAAGTCAATTTGGCGCTGAAGAGCACCATGGACGATACGCGCATCGGTACCATCATTCTGCATTCGCTATCGCGAGCCGGCGCCCTGACCGTGAGTGCAACAACTCTGAAAGCGCCGCCGAACGCCAAGAAAGCCTTCGAGAAAGGACTCGCGGACGTCAAGGCGCAGAAGTGGGATGCCGCTTTGCATGAGTTCGGCACGGCTGTGAAGATCTATCCCCAGTTCGCCGTGGCATGGTATGAGATCGGGGTCGTGCGGCAGAACGAAAACGATCCCGCCGGCGCGCACGACGCCTGGAAAGCGGCCTTCGAACAAGACCCGATGTATTTGAAGCCACTGGAAGGCCTCACAGCGCTGGCCGACCGGCAAGAGAATTGGGTGGAGGCGGAAAAGTACTCACGCGCGTGGATCCAACTCGATCCCGACGATTTCCCCGGGGCATTCCTGTTCAACGCGATCGCGTGCGCGAGACTTAACAAGATGGAGGAGGCGGAACGCTCGGCGCGTGCGGGCTTGGCCATCGACAAAGAGCACCGCGTGCCGCGGCTCAGCTACGTGCTCGGCCTCATTCTGTTGCAGAAGCCCGCTCTCGACGAGTCGGCCCAGTATTTCCGAGCCTACCTGGAAATGGCTCCCAACGCGAAAGACGCCGGCGCCGTCCGCCAGCAACTCGCCAAACTGGATCAAGCCGGCAGCATGGTGCCGCGGCCATAGAACTCGGAGCCTCGCGACAACAGCTCGTTGAACATCCGAACCAGATATCGGCGACATCAGCGATCACCGGCCGTCCTGTGCGAATCCGCAGACAACTCGCGACGGTTCTGATCAATCCGATCTCAATCGCCGTAACAAGTCCAAATCTACTTTACTCTTTACAGTCCTGCGGTCGATGTGAAGCTGGCGCGCGGCTTCCTCGTAGCTGCCTGCTCTTGCGTACACCATCGTGCAGTAACGCGAAAGCAATTCGTCTGCAGTCAGGTGCCGGTTCTGAAACTCTTGGACACATCCGTCTAGAGCCGAGAGGGACTGGGGAGCTCGGGCGGGCCTGTAGTTGCGGCGGATGAGCACGTTGCGAACACACTGCTCGAGTTCCCGATAATTACCGGGCCACTCGTAGCCGCCGCCGAGGTTTTCATCAATCCAACTGGTGACTTCGGGAGCCAATTCCTCGGCTTCGGGGCCGGCCGTACGTCGAGCCATATACACCACCAATTCGCGCAGCACTTGAGGCGAGTCGGCAAGCTGCTCCGCCAACGACGGAGTTGTTATCTGGTCCGAGCACAGCCGGTAGTAGAGATCCTCGCGAAAGCGTCCGTCGCGAATTCCAGCCGCGAGGTCGCGATTGGTTGCCGCGATCAACTTGCCCTGAAAACGCCGGCTGGCTGTTTCACCTACCGGATGGAATGTGCGTGTTTCTATGACGCGGAGCAGTTTCACCTGGATGCCTGGGTCCAGGTCGCCCAGTTCATCCAGGAACACCGAGCCGAGCAGCGGGCATGTCTCGAGCCAGCCCTTACGATCGCCAATCGCGCCGGTGAACGATCCACGGCGATGCCCGAACAACTCCGACTCGACCAGGGTGGGAGACAGGGCAGAGATATTGATGGGGAACAGCGTCGCGGGCTCTTCTGCAAAACGAAGAGTGTTCTCTTCAAACGGAACGTAACGCGATTGCGCGATGGCCCGCGCAACCAGCTCCTTGCCGGTGCCGGATGGGCCAGTGATTAAAGTTGCGAAATCGCTCATGCGCGTATACAGGGTGCGCCGATAGCGCCGCATGTCGTGCGTAAAGATGGACTGCCACACGGCAGCACGCAGACGCGCGGCCGGCAAAGACCCACCGATGATGTCTCGAAAGATCTGCTCAAAGGCTTCTTGAATCTGGCGAAAGAGGGCGAACGTATGCGCCGGGGCATGACCGCCGGGAAAGTCAATTCCATCCAAAGCAAAGAAGCGGCGCCAATCCGCGAGAAACTCGCG
Source organism: Bryobacteraceae bacterium (assembly GCA_049579625.1). Classification (GTDB taxonomy): domain Bacteria; phylum Acidobacteriota; class Terriglobia; order Bryobacterales; family Bryobacteraceae; genus CAJCIT01. The sequence goes on along the minus strand of JBAUOG010000109.1, from coordinate 6,340 downwards.
ATAGAAGTTCCAGCGCCCGGCGCCCTCATTGACCGTCGTGCTTCCCCGACTTCGATCGAAGAAGCGCAGGTAATAGCGATCGTAGAGATGCTGGTTCACCGCATCCTCATAGAGTCTGAGCTCTCCGTCACCTGCCTTTGCGCCTTTAACCAACCTGCTGCGGAGTTGTTCGACCAGCGCATCTAAACGGGCCGCAATCCGCCAGACATTGGCACGCCTTCTTTGGGGCTCTTCTACGGCGAGACTCCACACGATGGCGCCCTCGACGTACGCGTCGCCCAGGGCCGCCTTTTCGAAAACGGAGCGCTCCGGCAGGAAGGGATTGCAATAGGCAAGCTGAGAGACGGCAGTCAAGAAGCTTCGTTCGGCCGAGGAGAGAAATGCCATTATCTGTACATAAATTGTATGATAGCTATACACAACACGTATAATCCGATATGCGCTACGCTTTTGACGTTCCTGTTTAAGTCACTGACTAAGCAGGAGTTAGCCTGATCGGAATCAGAGGAACGCGGCGTGCCTACTAGATGCCCGTTGAAGGATCAACAGGAGGCACGTGACGAGCGGTGGATTCAAGAACCTATTAAAGGATCGAGGCTTTAACGCTTTCCTTTGGACGCAGGAGTGAACGGCCCGAACTTCGAAGCAGGCAAAGACACGCAGGTCCGCAACAAGCCGGGAACCGTCGGCCAGCCGCTTCCGGGCGTCGTAGTGAAGGTGGTCAATCCCGCCAACATGGAGCCTGTGGCTCCGAACGCGGAAGGCTTGTTGTTGGTGAACGGCACCAACCGGATGCTCGGTTATTTGGGGCAGCCTGAACGAAGTCGGGAGGCGGTCCGCGATGGATGGTACATCACCGGCGATATCGGCGCGATCGATGACGAGGGTTTTGTACGCATCACGGACCGGCTCTCGCGATTCAGCAAAATCGGGGGCGAGATGGTGCCGCACCTCAAGATTGAAGAGTGCATCTACCAGATCATTGGCGATTGCCGCTGCGTCGTGACCGGTATTCCCGACGAGCAGCGCGGGGAGGGCCTGGTCGCTTTATACTGTTGCCCTGACGTTCCCCCCAGCGAACTGTGGAGCCGCCTCACGTTGACCGAACTGCCCAAACTCTGGGTTCCCAAGCGTGAGAACATCTATCAGATCGACGGGATACCAACATTGGGTACGGGCAAGCTGGATTTGGTTGCCGTGAAAGCGAAAGCACAGCAACTCGTGGCCTCGGAGCAAGTCGCATAACTCGCGACCGAACCTAACGGAGAACAACACCGTGGCAGGATTCATCATCCTCGTTCTTTTGATCGCGTGGTTGGTCCTGTGGAGGGTTCAATCCCGGAGGATAGGGGAGCTGCAGCGGAAAATCGACGTACTGTGGTCGAGATCAGGCGAGCCGTGGCTCGTCGAGCGGGTTCAGGCACTCGAGAAAGCAGTCGAGGAGCTTCGACGACAGCCTCCGAGGCCAGCGAGCGTAACGCGCGCGGCCGTGCCGAGGCCAATCGAGGTTCCGCCAAGCCTGCCGGTAACGCGTCCCGCGCCTGTGCTAAGGTGCACCAGCTGCGGCAACGCCTTGCCCTCGCCTTCAGCCATCTGCCAATGTCAACGCAAACCGGTGACGCCGGCGCCCGAGCCGGAATTCGTTCAGCACGAAAGACCCGAAGTGGTGGTTCCCGAGCCCGTGTTCGCGACCGTCGCGCCATCGCTTTCCGATCGCCTCCACCAGAAGATGGCGGGTGAAGAGTGGGAAGCGCTTGTCGGCGGAAGCTGGCTGAACAAGCTGGGCGTTTTTGTCTTAGTCATTGGGATCGCTCTGTTCCTTGGTTATTCCTTCACGCGCGTGGGACCTCCCGGACGCGTAGCAGTTTCACTCGGTGTGAGTTTCGCCTTGCTCGGCGGCGGCATCGTCCTTGAAAGGCGCGCCCGCTACAGCATCTTCGGGCGCGGCTTACTCGGCGGAGGCTGGGCTGCACTCTACTTCACGACCTACGCGATGCACGCGGTAAGCGCCGCCAAGGTAATCGACAGTCCGGTGGCTGGGTCTCTGCTTCTTCTGGCGGTTGCGGTAGGAATGATCGTGAATTCCCTGAAATATCGTTCGCAAACCGTCACTGGCCTGGCGTACTTCCTGGCATTCGTCACGCTCACACCTGTCATCACGCCGGCGGCGTCGCTTTCCGTGATTGCGCTGGTGCCCTTGGCAGCTTCTTTGCTCTACATCTCGATTCGCTTCGAATGGTCGCAGATGGCCGTTCTCGGCCTGATTGCCACCTACGGCACGTGCGCCTCTCGCGGCGATTCGGGCGCATCGGTCTTCACGGCGCAAACTGTATTCACAACCTACTGGCTGCTATTTGAGACCTTTGATCTGTTTCGCGCGCGGCGTCGCTCCGCACATACGCTGTGGGAGCAGGCCATCTTCCCGCTCAACGCGGCAGGCTTCCTCTTCCTGTCCTATGCCAAGTGGTCAGCCTCCGCTCCAGAATCACTTTATGCCTTGTCGGCCGCGGTAGCAGTCGCGTACCTGACCAGCGCCGTGCTGCGCATGTTTCTTCGGCCTCCGTCGAGTTTTCCCGCGGAGACTAATCCTCTCGAGCGGGGTCTTTCGGGAGGCTACGAGGGCGCCATCACGCTGGCCGCCGCTCTGACACTCGCTTCGATCTTCCAACGATTCCAGGGGACGCAGGCTGAACTGGGATTGCTCGCCGAAGCGGAGACACTCTTCCTCGCAGGACTGTTCTTCCGCCAAGCCTACCCGCGCCAGCTGGCGGCGGCACTTTTTGCAGGCTGCCTCGGCCAACTCATCTTGAACGACATTCCCGACGGCGGCCAGACAAGTATCGGCGGTTGGAGCCTCAAGGCATGGACTCCGGCGATGGCACTCAGTGCTCTGCTGTTCTACGTGAACCGCGCTTTGCGTTCGGCCGACACGTTCTACGGTTATGCGGGCTCCGCCATGGCGGCGCTGATTCTGGGCTTCGAGACGCCGCAGCGCTATCTGGGGCCGGCCTGGTTTGCGCTGGCCGCGGCGCTCTTCGCCGTCGGTTGGCTGCGTCGTTTGCACGATTTTCGAATTCAGGGTTATCTCGTTGCGGCGCTCGGACTCGGCGGAACGGCAGAATATCAAGCCAGTATTGCCACCGGCGGCGCGCCTCCGTTCCGCCATCTCTGGATCTCGTTAGCCTTCGCTGCCCTGCTCAGTTACGCGGGCACTATTTGTGGTCTCCGCTCACCGGCCGGTCGCCTCGAAGACTGGGAACGCACCCTGCTGCGCCGCTTCGGCTCCTGGGCGGCAACCGTCGCCCTGGTCGCTCTCGCCTGGCGTTTACTTCCAGGCGATTACCTTGGCCTCGGCTGGATGGCCGTGGCATTAGTGCTGCTTGAGTTCGGCCTGCGTCAGATTCCCGAAGACTTCCGGCGTCAATCCTATTTGGTTGCGGGTCTCGGGGCATTGCGAGTGCTCTTCTTCAACCTTATGCCGGTTGCCAACGTCGGTCCGCTCGCTCCGCGGCTGACAATTGCCGGCGCCGCATTGCTGGCCTATGTCATGGCAGCGAGGATTTATCGATCGCGCTCGGAAGCCGTCAGCGTACAGGAGCGCTCCAGGGTGTTTGACTTCAGTTCGGCCCTCGGCACGTGGTTCTTGCTAGGTGCGATTTGGGCGCTTCTACCAGCGGTAGTGATCGGACCGGCATGGGCGCTCGTGAGCCTGCTGTTGGTCGAATGCGGCTTTGCGCTCAACGTCCCCGGCCTGCGGCTACAAGGGCATATCGCGGCCGCTTTCTCGGTCGGACGCCTCTTCTTTGCGAACTTCACTGGCTTGGGGAGTCTGGGATTTGTTTCTCATCGGATTCTCACCGTTGTTCCGGTGATCTGCTCCGAGTACTATCAGTGGTCCCGCCAAAGCGCGGCGCGCCAGCGGCTCCGGTCCTGGGAGCTTCCCGCCGCACGAATCTATCTTTACGCTGCCGCGGTCTTGGCTGTCGTGTTGATGCGCTTCGAACTCGGCCGCGTGCTGACCGTAACCGGCTGGGCGGCGTTCGCCCTAGCCTTGCTGGTGTTCGGTCATCGCTGGAACAATTGGGACCTGCGCTGGCAGAGTTACGCCATCGCCGCACTTGCATTCTGGCGAAGTTGGACCACCAACTTCTACGCGCCGGACAGTTTTGCGGGCGTGTCCGGCCGCATACTAACCGGCGCTTTTGTGATCGCTTGCTTCTACGCGGCGCAATTGTTAAGTCCAAGAAAGGCTGCACAGCCGCAGTCTGTCGAGCGCTACGCCCGGTTGTTCTACTCCGTAATGGCAACCGTTCTGCTTGCCACGTTGCTGTTCCATGAAGTCTCGGGCAGCATGCTGACGGTCGCCTGGGGGCTCGAGGGCATCGCCTTGCTCATTGCCGGCTTCCCTCTCAGCGACCGCGTGCTCCGCATCTCCGGCCTCACACTTTTTTTGGTCTGTGTCTTGAAGCTGTTCTTGTGGGACTTGCGGCACTTGGAAACGCTGTACCGCATCTTCTCGTTCATTGTTCTCGGGCTCATGCTGGTAAGCGTCTCGTGGATCTATACCCGGTTCCGCGAGCAACTCCAGCGTTATCTCTAGGAGACTTCTCATGCCAAAGCTGCGATTCTTTTTCGTTCTCGGATTATTAGTCGCCGGCGCTGCACTGGCCACGCGTGGCACCCCCGACCCCAGCGTCAGCCTCGGGTCGCTGACCGAACTCTGGTCGGACACCTTGCGCGACACCGACCAGATCGGGATGAAGGTGACCCGTGTGAGCGCTTCCGATGAGATGCGGATTGGTGCGGAACTGGCGGGACGTTCGGGGCTCGCGGACTGAACAATGCCGACGAAGCCTATGTCGGCTCGGTCGGCCGCACCGTAGCGGAGCACGTGCGACGCCATGATATCCGCTATCAGTTTCACCTGATCGATTCGCCCGCCATCAACGCCTTCGCGCTCCCCGGCGGCCAGATCTTCGTGACTACCGGAATGCTGAACTTCGTCGACTCAGAGGCCGAACTAGCTGCCGTGCTGGGACATGAAATCTCGCACGTCGATCTTCGGCATTGCATCGAACACTATCAATACGAAGCCACATTAGAGAAGGCAGGCATGCCCGAGGCCGGGCAGGTGGCAGAGCTGGCGCACCGCTTGGCGACGTTCAGCTTCACCCCGAGTCAGGAGCTAGAGGCCGATGCCCAGGGCCAGCGCATGAGCATCGAAGCAGGTTACGAACCCGACGCGGCCTCAGCGCTATTCCTTCGAATGCAGGCTCGCCTCCACCAACCGTCGCGCGCACCGGCGACGACGCCTTATGGTGAAGTCTCGCAATCGGTGGGCGGGGCGATCGAATCCTATTTCCGATCCCATCCACCTTCCGGAAACCGTTCCCGTCAACTCGAAGATATGGTCAACCACCACCGTACCGAGCTCCAGGGCAGGGCGTTTTATATCGGCAAGCAAAACCTGCACAACCGGGTGCAAAGATCGCAGCAGGAATATCCGGATGAATACCGCACCTTGTGATCCCAAAGCTTACCAATCTAACCGAGCCGTGACCGTAAGTGTAAGAGTGAACCACAACGCCAGCACGACTTATCCTGCATCACTGGCCACGTGACCGCGGCCTCAGATTCTGCTGACCGTCGTCCAATAGTGGTATCGCTCCCGGCGACCTTTCCCAAAGAGAGCCTCGAAAGACATACGCCCGCCATTTCAGCACACTAATGTGGGGTGAGTTGAGATGAAGGCCAAGCCGTGTGATATCCTCCGTGGCCGGTGAGGGTCGCAGCACCTAAGCAGCCCGACACCCGGAGGTCAATTTATGCGCATGCTCAAGCACGTCACGCTGCCGCTCGAGCCGTTTAACTCGGCGGTTCACGATGGAACGGTAGGTCCGAAGATCCAGAAGATCCTGGAGGCCATCAAGCCAGAGGCTGCTCATTTCACCGAGCAGAATGGCAAACGCGGCGCCATGTTGGTAGTGAATCTCAAAGATCCGGCCGACGTCCCCAAGTTCGCCGAGCCCTGGTTTCTCACATTCAATGCCGAAGTGGAGTTTCGGGTTGTGATGTCAGCGGAAGATCTCGCTCACGCACACCTGGAGGTGCTCGGAAAGAAGTGGTAATCAAGCTCCGCGGCCGGCGATGCTGAACCGCTGGCCGCGAGTTCCAGCACTGATCTCCGCATGAGTGCCGGAGTGCACACACCCGCAATGATGAAAACGGATGCCGACCGGGGACAGGCACCTGGACAGGCACCTGTGTCCCAAGGCGCGCACACATCTCCGTATCGCGTCACCGAAGCCCGTCGCCGCGTGGACACAGCGAGCCTGTCCCC
>JBAUOG010000108.1:0-3070 GCA_049579625.1 Bryobacteraceae bacterium | reverse complement strand
CATCCACGTGCTTTCGCACGTTGTCAGTTACGGCAGTTCCGTGTTTGAAGGCGTGCGCTGCTACGAAACGTTGACCGGCCCTGCGATTTTCCGGCTTTATGAGCATGCCCGCCGGTTGGTGGATTCGGCTAAGATCTATCGCATGGACGTCGGGTACAGCATCGAACAGCTGATGGCAGCCATGATCGACGTGGTGCGAGAGAGCGGCTTGAACTCGTGCTACATCCGGCCCATTGTTTTGCGCGGTTACGGCGATGTCGGCGTGCTGGCAAAGAACAATCCGATTGATACATACGTTGCTTGTTGGGAGTGGGGGAAGTACCTGGGCGAAGAAGCCTTGGCGCACGGCGTGGATGTGTGCGTGAGCTCCTGGACCCGGATCGCGCCGAACACGCTGCCCGCGCTGGCCAAGGCCGGCGCCAACTACATGAACTCGCAACTGATCCGGATGGAAGCCGACGCGAACGGCTACGCCGAAGGCATTGCACTGGATGAAGCCGGCTATGTCAGTGAAGGATCCGGCGAAAACATTTTTGTGGTTCGCGACGGCAAAGTGCTGACGCCCCCGCTGGGCGCGTCGGTGCTGCCTGGTATCACTCGCGACGCGATTGTGAAGATCGCGGGTACGCTTGATATCCCGGTGATCGAGACGATCATCCCGCGCGAACTACTGTACATCGCGGATGAAGTCTTCTTCTCAGGAACAGCGGCGGAAGTGACGCCGATACGATCGGTTGACCGGGTGATTGTCGGCAGCGGAAAGCGCGGACCGATTACCGAGCGGATTCAGAAGAAGTTTTTTGAGATCGTCACCGGGCACGCCAAGGATGAGTTTGGCTGGCTGACGCCGGTAACGCCGGTGAACGAACCGCACCCGGTGGGAGCGGGGCTGTAAACGCCGCTGGCTCCCGTTAGCATCCGCTTGCTGACGAGTCCGGGTGAAAACTCCTGCACAAAACGTGGCGCAGGCTGGTAGCCTGCGGAGCCGAGAGTCGTCTCGGCTTTCGTTACCGTGCGGTTCAGTGCTTGAGTTTTGGTGGTTGAGGTGTGGAGGGGAAGCAGACAGGAAACTGTCACCGATTAGCGGTCAGGAGTAGCTTCGAACCGCCTGCTTCGCCCTCCTGGATGCACCGGGATGGCACATCCAAACTCACTGGCAGGTCACCAACGGCGGGCTCAAGACTCACAGCCACCTCCCCCGAGATTACCTGCAAATCCCTTGCCCGCCCTGGATCTCTTAAAGTTTTAACAGCACGGCCTTATAAGCGCTAGGCTTTTCTCAGCGGCGTAGACTGTTTTCAACACGTTTTATCCTATGAGTCTAGAGCGGCTTAGCGAAAGTGCGCTGTGGGGAAGCTGTGAAAAAAACAGCACAGGAAGGTAATGTTTCATCATGACAACCATTCGCACAGGAAAACTGGCGGGGACGGGATCCGTGGTGGAAGTTCGATGCAGTTCGACCATCGACCTGGTGGATGAATTGATTCGCCCGGCGCCAACCGATGAGTACCTCGCACCGGGCTTCATTGACGTCCAGGTGAACGGGTTTGCGGGGGTCGATTACAACGACCCGTCGGCGAGCGACGAATCGATCCGAGACTCGATCCGGAAGATGTTCACGACGGGCGTAACCCGATTCTTTCCGACGGTGATCACCGGATCGTTCGAGCGAATCACCGGAGCTCTGAAGAACCTGGCTGCCGCGAAGGCGAGCCTAGATGAATACGCGCTTCCGTCGGCGATGGCGATTGAGGGGTTTCATGTAGAAGGACCGCACATCTCGCCCGAAGACGGGCCGCGAGGAGCACACCCGAGAGAACATGTCCGCCCGCCCGATATCGAAGAATTCAAGCACTGGCAGGAAGCGGCGGGTGGACTGGTGAAACTCGTGACAGTGTCGCCTGAGTGGGATGAGACGCCGAAATACGTCGAAGCACTAACGGGGCTCGGGGTGGTAGTGAGCATCGGCCACACGCGAGCGACGCCGGAGCAGGTGGAAGCAGCCGTGGACGCCGGGGCAACCATGTCCACGCATCTGGGCAACGGCGCGCATCCCGTTTTGCCGACGAAATGGAGCTACATCTGGAGCCAGTTGGCTGAGGACCGGTTAACGGCGAGCTTCATTGTGGACGGCATCCATATCCCTGGACCGTTCCTCAAGGCAGCGCTGCGCGCGAAAGGACTGGACCACTCGGTTTTGATTACGGATGCGGTGATGCCCGCGATGTGCGCGCCGGGGCCATACAACTTGGGGCAGGTGGAAGTTGACTTACACGAAGACGGGAGTGTGCGGTTGCGCGGCGGAACGCGGCTGGCGGGGTCGGCCTTATCGATGGATCGCGCGATCGGAATGACAGTGCGGCTAGGTGGTGTATCGCTGCGCGACGCGATCACCATGGCAACGACCAATGCAGCGAGAGCGGGCCGCATCAGCGGGCGGCAGCGAGGCTTGAATACGGGCGAGCGGGCAGACTTGGTTCGTTACCGATGGGATGATGCCGCGCAGAAGTTGACGGTCGTGGAGACGATCGTGGGCGGAGTCAGCGTGTACGACGCGGAGTCGAATTCGGATTAATATGGCCGCCGATAAGCGCTGATAAACGCGGATCGGTTGATTCGGCCGCGGCTCTGTCGACATCCGCTTTGCTGATCGCTCCATATCGGAATCGGAACCAAAGCCGAGAAGCATCTCGGCTCAGCAGGTCACGTGGCACAGGCCTTCAGCCAGGCCTTCAGCCTGTGGCTGGACTTTTTCAGGACAGATCTCTGCATCAGCGCCGGAGCGCACACCCGCAATGATGAAAACGGATGCCGACCGGGGACAGGCGCCTGTGTCCCAAGGCGCACACAAGATCCGCATCTCATCATCAATGCTCGTCGCCGCGTGGACACAGCGAGCCTGTCCCCAGATCATCAACACCTGTTTTCAGAGCAACCGCGCGCGTCAGGAAACGCTGCCGGTGGATTACTTCAAACCGGCCTTCTTCCATAAGGCGTCGACGCGGGTGACCACGTCGGGCGACATTTCGATGACGTTGGGCCAGCGCCGCGTAAAGCCTTCCGACTTCCA
>JBAUOG010000107.1:0-7012 GCA_049579625.1 Bryobacteraceae bacterium | reverse complement strand
GGTAAAAGCCTCGTCGCAGCAACTGCAGCTCAAAACCGCGGATGTGGAAACCATCGCGGGCGACCTGACGATGCATGCGTCCCTTGAGCGGGACCAGATTACTTTTTCTCAAGTGATGTACCGGCTTCAAAAGTCGAAGGTCGAGGCGCATGGCACGTTAGTTCATCTCGCAAATCCCGCCGTTTCTCTGCAGACGAACGCTGAAATTGATGTCGCGGAGGCGGCTAAAATTGTTGAGCTTCCTGAACTGCGGTCCGGAGTCGTGACCTTCCAGGGCGAGGCTCGCTACGGTACGGCGGGCTTCGTGCTTGCGGGCAACGTACAAGGCGCTCGCTTAAGCTACCGCGATCGGAATTTGGCCGTCTCTCAGATCTTGCTCAAGTCAAACATGACATTGACCACCAGCCTGGTCACGCTGCAGGGACTCTCGATTGCGGGTCTGGGCGCCAACTTCTCCGGTCATGCGGAAGTGCGTGATTATCGAGCACTGGAGTTGGACGGCGTGGTGTCTCGACTCGACACCGCCCAGGTCGGTCCGTTCTTGTTCAGCCGGCCCTTGGCGTGGCATGGTATCGCGTCGGGTCCTGTCCACCTGCAAGCAACCCTCGGCAAGCGGCTCTCCGTTGCGTTGCAGAGCGAACTAGGTATCGAGCCCGGAACAGACGGCATCCCGGTCTCAGGCCACATTGGTCTCGTGTTTGAATCTCGTCCCGAGTCACTTCAGTTCAAGCAAACTGTTTTGCGATTCCCGCACTCGCAACTGGAGGTGTCGGGAACGGTCGGGGATCAGCTGCAAGTCGCGCTCGACACTACCTCGTTAGAGGATTTGCAGCCGGCACTGGCTCTGGCGAGCAGCGATGGGAAACCCACAGACCTGCCCTTGCAACTTCTGCAAGGGGGACACGCCCAATTCACGGGCAAAGTCATTGGACAGCTCGGTCATCCGATTGTGGATGGCGACCTGGAAATCGATCACTTTCGTACAGAAGGTGAGACGGTCGATCACTTGATAGCCCGGCTCAAAGCAAACGAAGACGAAGTCAGCGTAGTGTCACTGACGGCGGATCAAGGTCCGCTGCACGTCTCCGCAAACGGGTCAGCTGGGCTGGTGAACTGGTCCCCCGAGAAGTCGAGCGCGTTGCACGTCAGCGGGCAGGTTAAGAATTTAGACCTCGCAGCCCTCGCAAAAACTGCCGGCCAACAAGTGCGAAACCTGGCAGGTAAGGCTGATGCAACATTCCAGATAAGCGGGAGTGTCGGCGCGCCGCAAGGTAGCGCCCACATAGACTCGTCTGAATTAGCGGCATTTGATGAACACATCAACCATGTGACGTTGGAGGCGACCTTGGCGGGTAACCGCCTGAAGATCACCAAGGGCCAACTGCGGGAAGGAGCTGCGAACATCTCATTCTCGGGGGACTACGAGCACTCCCCGGGCGTATGGACAAGCGGCACTCTACACGCCAGATCAAGTACCGGTGGCTTCGCATTGAGCGAAGTCGGGGCGGTCCGGAAGCAAGATCCGGACTTGCGTGGCCATGTGGAGTTCAACGCACTGTTCGACGCAAGCATCAAGGATGGGCAGTGGCTGGTTCAGAACGTCGAGGGCAAGGTTGCGTTTCGGAACGTTTCCCTTGCCAAGGTGGACTACGGCAGCATCACAATCGACACGCGAACCTCTGGTGGGCAGACAGAGAGCGCAATCCGGGCGGATCTGCGTGATTCTCAGGTGCAAGGCAACATTCGCATGGGACTGTCGAGTGACTACCCCATCACCGGTTCGATTCAAGTTCAGAAGATAACCTTCGCAACGTTGAATGCCCTGACGCAGCCCGATCCAAAGCCCCTCCCTATCGATGGATTCCTGCAAGGAAACATAGCCTTCAGCGGTTCGCTGCGGAAACTCGACCAACTTCACGGACGGGCGACGGTCAGTTCCATGGAAATCGACCCTCAGATCCCAGCGCGCAGCCGGGGCGCCCTAAAGCCGGAAGACATTGTGTTGAAGAATAGCGAGCCGATCGTCGTCGACTATGAAAATGGGGAAGCGCACGTTCGCACTGCCCGCTTTACCGCTCGCGACACAAATCTGTCTATCGCAGGCAAGGTGCCGCTCCTCGTCAAGGATCCGGTCGATGTGAGCGTGGAAGGATCGGTCAATCTCCAAGTGTTCCAGCTATTCGACCCCAACGTCGTGTCGTCTGGCCTTTCCACGCTGAAGGTTAACGTCACAGGTTCCATCGCCAATCCGTCCGTTACAGGAACGCTTGAACTGAAGAACGCCGCGTTTCATTTGGAGGATTTCTCGAACGGCTTGGAGCGTGCGAATGGCGTTATCCGTTTTGACCGGAACCGCGCTACGATTCAAAGCCTCACAGCGCAGACCGGTGGAGGCTCTTTGTCGCTGGCCGGCTTCGTTACGTTCGGTGGAGGAGGCCCGCTCGTCTACCGGCTGGAAGGCCGGGCAACGAACGTGCGAGTGCGTTATGCCTCAGCCGTCAGTATAACTTCGGACGGCGTTGTTCGATTTACGGGGACTAGCGACAGCAGCCTGTTGTCCGGCACCATTACTGTCACCCGCGCTTCATTTGACGCATCGGCGGACATCGGTGCATTGTTCGCCGCCACCACTGCGCCGGCCGCCTCACCGGCCTCGGATTCAGACCTGCTTCACGGCCTGCAACTGGATGTTCACCTCGAAAGCGCTCCCAGCCTCCAGCTGAGTACTTCCTTGAGTCAGGATGTGCAGGCGGAGATCGACTTGCGTTTGAGAGGATCACCAAGCCGGCCATCTGTGCTGGGAAGGATTTCGGTAAACGAAGGGCAGATCCAGGTATTCGGCAACAAGTACACCATCAATCGGGGCGAGATCGCGTTTTTCAATCCCGCGAAGATCGAGCCTGTGCTCGACGTCGACTTGGAAACCCAGGCCCGCGGAATCACAGTAACAATTACGATCTCAGGGACTGCAAATAAACTCAATGTCAATTATCGTTCGGACCCCGCGCTGGCGCCGAGCGACATCATTGCGTTGCTGGCCGTGGGTCGCACACCGGAGACCGCAGTGTCGAACCTGGCAAACTCGCAGATCACCAGCAACTCGAATGCGTATACCTCCGGCGCGAACACAGTGCTCGGTCAGGCCCTCTCGCCGGCTACAGACCGGCTTCAGAAGCTGTTTGGCGTGACCCATATCAAGATCGATCCGCTGTCGCAGGGGCTCGACAATAGCACGCAGGCCAGACTCACGTTGGAGCAACAGATCTCCAAGGACATAACCATTACTTACATTACGAACCTCGCTCACACCACGGAACAGGTCTTCCGGTTCGAGTGGACCCTCAGCAGGCAGTACTCGCTGGTCGGTCTCTATAACGAGAACGGCGTGTTGTCGGTGAATCTTCAGTACAAGAAGCGCTTCAAATAGCAGATGCGACTCAGGGCTGAACAGAACAGGCTGAAGGTTGAACACAGCATCATCGAGGGATTGCGCCGGGTCCTGGAGCGCCTGTTGCGTGACAATTCTGAAATACGCTCCGTGATCCCCGGCGTCATCCGCCACGTTCGGGACGCGAAGGGTCCGCCGACCATTCGCGTAACCGTGCCCACCTCGAACGGCTGGAAGGCCATTGCGCTCAGTGCCGGTGCACGCCAGGAGTTATTCGTCAGTACGGCTATGGAAAAGCAGGCTCTCGAAGATGCCATTGCCCGCGCGCTGACTCAATAGACCAGCCGCTAGATCCGCCCCGCAAGCCCGGCGTTGAACAGCCGTTCGTCAACGCGAGTGAGCCCCTTGAGTTGCTTGCCCGTGAGTAGTGGTATGTGCGCGATCTCGCAGAGATACCGCGGCACCGCCCAGACGTCGTCCTCGCTAGTCATCCAATCCATCGCGTCGAAGCGCTGGAGGTTCACCGGCCTCGAATATGCCCGCAGCGTCTTCTCCCGGCGCAAGTTGAAATAGTGCTCGAAATAGCTCATCACCAGTTCGCGCAGGGTGCGGAAGACTGGTTCACGATGGCGCAGCCCGGAATAGTTCGACTTGGCGATGGAGCCCCAGTGCCCGTTCTCCCGGAAGACGGCCAGCACATGATCATCGTCGTGCTCCGACTCGAGGGAGATGAGCAGCGGTGGATAGCCTAGTTCGCGTAGCGCAGCGGCGGCAAACAGTGCGCCTTCCATGCAATGACCCTTGCGGTCGCGCAGCAGGCGCCGTGGTGAACGACAGGTTGACTGGTGGTTGTAGGCGATCTCGCGGTCCAGGAACTGCGCGATTCGGGCAGGCGTTTTGAGCCGGCCCAACACCGAGCGTTCAGCGCGGTCGAAGCTCGAACGGATCATGCCAGCAGCATAACGTAGCCAACAGGCTAGGAAGCCTTTTCGGCAGTATGCAGCGCTGCGATGCCCCCACTCAGCAGTTCAAAGCGCGCCTCGCTAAAGCCGGCGCTGCTCATCATGTCTCGGAGTTGTTCCGCGCGTGGAAATCTCTGAATCGACGCCGGGAGATACTCGTATGCTTCCCGAGATCCCGAGAACACGCCGCCGATGGCCGGCAATAACAGCTTCGAATAAAGCCCGTAGGAGGCCTTTACAAACAGCCCTCGGGGATGAGAAAACTCCAGAATCGCCAACATGCCCGCGGGTTTCAGGACTCGGCGCAGTTCGTTGAGGCCCGCCTCGTAGTTGGCAAGATTACGGAAGCCGAACGCTATGGTTAGCAGATCCAGAGATTCATCCCTCAACGGTAACGTCAGTGCGTCACCCTCGAACACAAGGGAAGGCAAGTTCCGGCGTCCGATTTTTTCCCGCGCGGTGACCAGCATCGGATGACAAAAGTCCGCGCCCAGCACGGCGTTCTCAGTCGCTTGCTGTAACTCCAGAAGCACGTCCCCGGTGCCACAGCACAAGTCCAGAAGTTTGGCCCCTGGCTTGTCCAGAATGGGCCGCACAGTTCGCAAGAGCCGCCTTCGCCACAGGCGGTCGACGTTAAACGAGAGCACATGGTTGAGGAAATCGTATTTGGGAGCGACGTCCTCGAACATCGTCCGCACCCACTCCGAGGCCTGCTTCTCCGTGGTCGTTCCGGGTGGCTTGGTGCCCCACGATGTGTCACGGGCGAGAGCACCGCCCGGCGATGGGCCACGTGCTCCGGAGCCCTCATCCGAGCCGCCGGGCGGCGGATCGATCATCGGACCTCTTGCAAGGAGGCGACAATCGCGCGACGGATCAAATCCGGTTCGATTCCGGATACCACTGAAACCTCGCCAATGTGCGTCGGCAGAACAAAGTGAAGCTTGCCTTGAAGCGTCTTCTTGTCCCCCGCCAGCCGGCCAAGCAAATGCTCCGGATCGAGGTCAATCGCAGACGGTAGTGGACCGTAGGCCTGAATCGTCTCGAGGATGGCAGCGGCTTCTTTGGTCGGGAGCATTCCCCGCAGCACCGCCAGATGGGTAGCGGCAAGCATGCCTCGCGCTACTGCCTCGCCATGTAGAAACCGCACGTAACCGGTCTCGGATTCAATGGCGTGGCCGATGGTGTGGCCATAGTTGAGAATGCGCCGTAATCCGCTCTCACGCTCGTCGGCGGATACAACTTCAGCTTTCACTCGAACGGCGCCGGCAATTAACGAATCGACCAAAGCGGCGTTCATGGACAAGACCTCGCGCGGCCTAGTCGCTAATAAATCAAACATGCCGCGGTCGCGGATCACGCCGCACTTGACGATCTCAAACAGCCCGGCGCGGAACTCCCGCTCCGGCAGCGTAGCCGTCAATTCGGGATCGATCAAGACCGCCAGCGGTTGATGAAAGCTGCCAAGCAAATTCTTGCCGTTGGCAAGATTCACACCGGTTTTTCCGCCGACGGCCGCGTCCACCTGCGCCAGCAACGTGGTGGGAACTTGCAAGACAGGGATCCCTCGCATGAAGATGGCGGCAAGGAATCCGCCCATGTCCGTGACGATGCCTCCGCCGAATCCGATCACGATACTCGTGCGGTCAGCCCCTCGCTCCAACATCTGATCGGCGAGGTGTTCTACCTGTTCCAGGCGTTTGTTCGCTTCCCCGCCGGGAAGAAACAGGATCTCCGGTTCCGCAAAACTGCCCGACCGCTGCTGGAGTGCCTTCGCAAGTTTCGCTCCGTGCAGCGCCCAGACGTCCTCAGTCGTAACGACAAAAGCCCGGCCGGCAGCTGCCGGGATATGCCCAGCGACGCTCTCAATGACTCCGCGTTCTACCACGCTGAGGTAGGTATATCCGGACGTACGCACCTCAAAGGCAGGCATTTGTTCCCGTTGTACCATGTGGGTATTACCGGCCCGGTTCAAGATATTCTCGCGAACCTATCCAGGTTCCTCCCGAAATGATGGTCAGGCGGCAATGCGCCTTCGCGCTGCTTCTGCTGGCTGCGAGCCCGCTTCCTTCCACCGGACCGTGGGCTGCTCTCTGGACGGCCCCCTGCATTCTCGTTGCCTCCATTCTGATTGCCTGGGGAGCGGAATCCGCACAGTTTTTCATTGCACAGGGTTTCGCGCTAGCCATCCTGGCCTGGCTCCAGACATTACCGGAGTTCGCCGTCGAAGCAGTGCTTGCCTGGCACCAGCAGCGCGACCTGTTGCTCGCCAATCTGACTGGTGCGCTGCGGCTTCTCACGGGAATCGGTTGGCCGATGATCTATCTAACTGCGGCCGTATTCCATCGCCGTAACAGAGGTCGCCCGCTTAGGCGAATCCGGCTCGCAAATCATCACAGCATTGAAGTTCTGGGCCTGGCGCTGCCCCTGATTTATGCCTTCGTGATCTGGTTCAAGGAAACCCTAAACCTGTTCGACACAGTCGTGCTGATTGCCATTTACGCGGCTTACCTCGTCCTCCTGTCCAAGCTCCCGCCGGAGGGGCATGAGCGGATTGACGAACTGGAGGCCGTGCCTCGCGCCATCGCCAGTGCTCCGCGGCTGTGGCGAATTCTCGCGATCGTTTCCTGCTTCGTCCTTGGCGGTTTGCTGATCTATTTCACGG
>JBAUOG010000106.1:0-15788 GCA_049579625.1 Bryobacteraceae bacterium | reverse complement strand
CAGCGAGTGGTGTTGGTCAATGTCGTGCACCATGCCGTTTCACGGGGCAATGACCGCATGCGTATCTTCACCTGCCGCGCTGAGAAGCAACAGTACTTGCGGCGCTTCTGCGTTATTGCCGACGAAGAGAAGGTGCTGGTACATGGCTATTGCTTAATGGACAACCATGTACACTGGCTGCTCACACCAAACACTGTTACCGGCTTGGCGCGCCTGTTCCGTCGCGCGCACACCTGGTGGGCATTGACGTTCAACCGCAAGCACGGCCGTACAGGGCACCTCCTGCAAGCCCGCTATCACTCATCCCCGCTGAGTGAAGATCACTACTGGACTGCCTTGCGCTACGTAGAATTGAATCCGCGGCGAGCCAGAGCCAAAATCGTGAGCCAGCCGGAAGACTTCGAGTTCTCGTCGGCGCGAGCGCACATGACGGGCCAGCACGACCCATCCATCACCCTCGCACCGGTTCAGACGCGGCAAGGCTTCACGCCGACACAGTGGCGGGAGTTTCTCTCCCGGACGGACTTTGCCCGCGAAACGGCTCTTCGGCAAGCGCTACCGGCATCGAGGCCCTGCGGAAACGCAGAATGGGTCCGCGGTCTCGAACTGCGGTTCCGGCGCAAACTGGTCTGGTCGCCGCCCGGACGGCCAGTGGGCACAAGCTGCTCAGCAGCCGTTTAAACATTCCTGAGTCTTTTTCTAACTCTCCGTCACCCGTTTCCTTACACTTCTCCTGACTACGACGCTCAACCCCAAGAGGGCCAGAAACGCAGGCCGTCACACAGCGTCTCGGCATTTGATGACACCCGCACCGACCGAGCGCCGCTTCAAAACCGAAGCCCGTCAGACTAAACTCAGGCCATAAGACAAACAAGGCCCGCCCTGTTCCGTCCGCCAGGATAACAAGTCCGTCCCGGTTTCGTCACGTCCCGGTTTCGTCAGGTTTCGTCCAGACTCTCTTCGTCTTACCGGCGCGAGAATGAGGCAATCATGCGGATTCTTGTCATAGGCGGGAGCGGGTTTATCGGATCGCGTGTTGTGGAGCGCCTGGCTGAGGAAGGCCACAACGTTGTCGTGGTCCACCGGGGCACTTCGGAGCGTGCTCTTCCGGCAAATGTCGCCGAAATCCAATCAAGTCGCGACGAATTAGGAAACTGCCGGCGATCTTTCGAAGACTTTGCGCCGGACGTTGTCCTCGATTGCATTCTGAGCAGCCGGCGACAGGCCGAGGCTCTCATCGAGCTATTTCGCGACATTACGCCGCGGATTGTCGCGCTGAGCAGCCAGGATGTCTATCGTGCTGCCGGGCTACTACACCGCATTGAAGATGGTCCGTTGCAGCCCGTCCCTCTGACTGAGTCTTCGGAACTACGCACAGCGCCGGGTCCCTATCCGAAGGAGAGCTTGCAGCAAATGAGCCGCGTCTTTGCTTGGCTTGATGAGGATTATGACAAGATTCCAGTGGAACACGTCATCCTCGGTGATGCCCGGGTTCGTGGCACCATTCTGCGGCTTCCCATGGTGTCCGGACCAGGCGATCCGCTCCACCGGCTCTTCGGCTACTTGAAGCGCATGGACGATGGCCGACCGTACATTCTCCTGCAGGAGGATGCGGCCCGCTGGCGGGCCCCTCGGGGCTATGTGGAGAATGTGGCGGCAGCGGTGGCGCTCGCGACGACCTCCGGCAAGGCTGTTGGCAAAATCTATAACGTGGCTGAGGCGCAAGCCTTCGAGGAGCAAACCTGGGTGCAGCGAATTGGACAGACCGTCGGCTGGAAAGGCCGTGTTATCGCGATGCCCGCTTCGCACACCCCGGCTCATCTTAAAGTAAATTACCGAAGCGAGCAGCATTGGGAAGTTTCGAGCAAGCGCATTCGTGCCGAACTTGGCTTCGCGGAGCCAGTACCCTTTGGGGTCGGATTAATGCGGACTATCGAATGGGAACGCATCCATCCGCCCGGACCGGGTCCGTCCCTGAGCAAGTATGAGGCCGAGGATGCGGCTGTCGCCACGTGGACGGAAAGGAGCTAGGCGATGGCAATCAACTCCTCTCGTGAACAGATTCTGAAAGAGGCGTGGATCGGGGATGCTGCCTTGTGTCTCTTTGCCCGCGAGAAGATTCTCCGAGAGGACGGCTTGGTCGAGGGATGGCAGCTTTCCGGTGGATTGAATGCGACTTGATGCCAATGTTTGAGAAACAAGAAGCCAACCGCAAGAAGAACGCACGCCGCACGCAAGAACGGGACGGCGCCAGTGTCACACCTTGGGCAGTTCCGCGAGTACGCGGTCGATGTCGTCGGGACTGATGTAGAAATGCGGTGACATTCGCACCCAGCCTTGACGCGGCGCTGCCATGATTTTGTTGCGCTTCAGATCGCTGACAATCACGCGGCAATCGATCACCGGATGGCGAAAGCTGACAATGCCCGCTCCTGTTTCAGGGGTACGATCGACCAACGTTTCATAGCCGCGCTCCCTCACACCTTCGTACAACTGATCTGCCAAACCTTGGATCGCTGGCGCGGTCATCGCGGTACCGGCCTCCAGCAACAATTCGAGCGACGCCCGGTGGCCAAAACAGCCGACGGTGTTCAACGTTCCGCACTCATAAC
Organism: Bryobacteraceae bacterium; assembly: GCA_049579625.1. GTDB lineage: Bacteria > Acidobacteriota > Terriglobia > Bryobacterales > Bryobacteraceae > CAJCIT01. Next base: position 13,176 of record JBAUOG010000106.1, on the reverse strand, counting down.
GGCCGGCGTCAGCGCGCAGGGTCATATCGCGGGAGGAATAGTCGGCATGGCTTGCCGTGTTGGTCCAGCCGAACTCCACCGGCTCGACGGAATCGAAGAGTTCCTCGCGAATGTAGAGGACGCCATTGCCTTCCGGCCCGAGCATCCATTTATGGCCGTCGGCAGCCAAGGCGTCGATATGCGAGGCTTGAACGTCGATTGGGAAAACACCCATACCCTGGATCGCATCCACAAAAAAGAAGCAGTTGTGCTGGTGACAAAGCTCTCCGATGGCGGTCAAATCGACCCGGTGTCCGCTCAGGTAGTTCACGTAGCTGATGGCGAGTAGCCGGGCGCCTGGAATGCCCTTGGCGATCTTCTCGATGGGATCGTAAATTGAAAGCCAGGTGATGTCCACGCCCCGTGAGGCCAACCGAAGCCAAGGATAGTAGTTCGCCGGAAATTCTTCTTTAAACGCGACAATGCGGTCTCCCGAGCGCCAGTTCAGGCCCATCGCAATCGTGGCGATGCCTTCGGACGTGTTTTTTACGATGGCGATTTCACGGGGAGAGGCGTTGATTAGCTTCGCCGTGGCGGCCCGGAGGCCTTCGAAGGCCGCCGTCCAGACGTCGTAATGGAGTGAACCGTAGTAGAGCGCATCGTCGGCCAGCCACTTCATGGCCTCAGCCGCTCGCCGCGGCAGTGGTGCAACTGCGGCGTGGTTTAGGTAGATCAGCTCGCGGGTGACCGGGAACTCTTCTCGATACCTCTCATGAACCGGGGCAGCTGCGTTCCCGTCAGCCACCGCCTCACCGATTTCTTCGTAACCCATTCCTCTGAGCATACGTTAATGTATGTGAACTGTCCGGCCTGGGCTTTCGGCATGCGAGAAAGAAGCCTATACTGGGCATAGGGATAGGGTATCCATCCCAAGCCAGCTGATAAGGAGCCGTATGCGGCGTCTATTGTACCTGTCGTTTGTCTCCAAGCCCGCCAGTCTGGCGTTGTGCGCGCTGCTGGCTGCACCCGCGATGGTGCTGGCTCAGGATCAGAGTTCCAGCGGCAGCACCGACACAACCACCACTTCGAACCCTCCCACGAACGCCAAGACGAATAACAAGAACGCCAAGAGCGATACGGACGCCATCGGCGACCGCAATGTGGCGTGCAAAGTGAACTTCTACTCGATCGAGAAGGAGATTGCCCTTGGCAAGAGCCTCGCTCAGGAGGTGGAACGCCAGGCGAAGATCATTAACGATCCCGTGATCGCCGAGTACGTGAATCGGCTCGGTCAAAACCTGGTACGCAATTCAGACGCCAAGGTGCCGTTTACGATCAAGGTCATCGACGGGGAGGAAGTAAACGCGTTTGCCCTTCCGGGTGGCTTCTTTTTCGTTTATTCAGGCTTAATACTCAAGGCAGACAGCGAAGCTGAACTGGCCGGTGTCATGGCGCACGAAATCGCACACGTTGCGGCGCGCCATGGAACCTGTCAACAGACCAAGGGCGAGATGGTCCAAATTGGCACTATCCCGCTGATCTTTCTTGGCGGCTGGGCCGGATACGGCATCCGTCAAGGCGTGAGCCTGCTGATTCCAATGGGATTCCTGCAGTTCTCGCGTGAGTATGAGAAGCAAGCAGACTACCTCGGCCTCCAGTACATGTACAAGGCCGGCTATGATCCGACAGCCTTCGTGGACTTCTTTGAAAAGATCGAAACAATGGAGAAACGGAAACCCGGCACCATGGCCAAGGTATTCTCCACGCACCCGATGACCGAAGACCGCATCGTCGCTTCGCAGAAAGAGATCGCCACGATTCTAAAGGCCAAGCCAGAATATGTCGTGACGACCTCAGAGTTTAACGATGTGAAAGGCCGGCTTATGGCCATGCACAACGTTCACAAAATGACGCCGAGCAAGGATGCGGATCCCAATAAGCCCACCCTGCGCCGGAATCCAAACTCGACGACGCCGATTGAGGACGAAACCGATCCGACAGTGAAGTCGAAGGGTGATGACGACGAGCGTCCGACGCTGAAACGCCGGCCAACCGACACTACGCCGGATAGCAGCCCGACGACCACAACCGCTCCGACTACTGCGCCTTCAACGACACCAGACAGCCCGAATCCCCCCAGCAACTAGGCGACGTTTTTCTTGCTCAAAAAAGGCCGGCCGCGTCAAAGCGTGGTCGGCCTTTTTGCTGCAATCGAGCCGCCCCGCACCTTCAACCACATCCAGCGCGGCGTAATGCATCCGGCATCATCCTCAGGTCCGCGGAGGCAGACCTTCCCCCATGTTGCGGCGGACAGCGGCTCGACTAAAGGGGAGGAAAAACGGTACAGGGAGAGTGTAGTCCTGAGGAGCAGCGTCGAAACCCGTTTACGCTTCTGCGCTGCTCCCCAACCCGATAAATGCTTAGCTGACGCTCGAATGCTTACTGTGTGCCAGGATCTCGTTCATCTGGTCCTTAACTGCTAGTTTCAACTTCTTAAGTCGGTGCTCCTCAATCTCATCCGCCGGCGTAACATGCGCCTTGGCTTCAATGGCATCAATAGCCTGCTTGTACTGCTTGTGCTTTTCCGCCAACGAACGAAACGCTTCGTCCGTGGCTAGCAGGTGCGCTTTTAGTGCTTCGTCTTGCGTATGATTCTCCATGAAGGAAACCTCCTAGGTAGCTTTCTCCTGCATCACCTCGCAGGTTCGTCAGCTTAGTAATTGACCACACAGATTCGCGTGGCGTAGGGGACAGATCGATGTGCACCCCCGCATACGATTGATTCCGTTCCGTGTGCGTGCTTTTTGAGGGTGCAGTCATCTTACTCACAGTATGGCTCTCCCCAGTCCCGCCGGGGTAAGGATCGACACTGCGCGTAAGGTCATCCGCACTCAGACACTACCACTATTTCGGGATCATGACAATAGGTTAATGCGGGTGGAATGGGCGGCCGATCGCGTGTTCTTTTAATACCAGTCCTTTGAGTGCCCGCCTGGAGATTCCAAACGCATCACAATTGCATTTTCCGGTGGCGATTGGTAGTACTGCTTACGCACTGCCACTTTCCGAAAGCCCCGTTTTTCGTAAAGCCGCCTGGCGGCGAGATTTGATTCGCGCACCTCCAGGAAGTGGATGCCACCCCTCTCCAATTCAACTTCCAGCAGTCGCTCGCCCAAACCTTGACGCCGGTAAGGCAAGTCCACGGCGACATTTAAGATTTCGCGTTCGCCCGCCGCGTCGCTGGTCGGCAAAAACACATGCCTTGACACCAGGAAGCCCGCGATGACGCCATCCACGAAGGCAACCAGACAGTCGTAACTCAGAAAGCTTTTTTCGTCCCAGTGAGGCTGTGCAAAACAGCGTCGTTCGATGCTGTAAAGCGCCGCTGTGTCTGCCGGCTGTGCAGGTCGAATGCTGACTTCGGAGCTGGGCATGAAAAAACGCGGCCGAGTCAGTCGAAGTGGACCGCAATAATGTCGCCATCACTGCCGGCGCGCTTGTCTGGATGGGCCGAGTAATGCACGGACACCTTCCTGGGAGGCTCCTGCGGCCCACAGGTAAAGGCACTCTCTGTACCTTCGATCGAGACCATCTTCAGATCACGGATCAACAGAATCATGGTCGACCCGTCGGCAACACGAATTCTGAACTTGGTCTGGTTTCCCACGCAATCTACACGGACCAGGTCGCCCTTGAGCGTGCGCTGGGCGGGATCGTCCCACCAGGGGACGGGGTTCGCAGCCGGTGCGCCGGAGGATTTCTCCAGGTCTGCGTTGGCCTTTTTCTCCGCCTCGTGAATGCGCTGCAACTGGTCATTCTGCACCCGCGCAAGATCCGCCTCCACCGCGGCCTGCTTAAGCCGCCGCTCACGCTCCGCCGCATCCAGCCGAACGTCTTCGAGGCTCAGGCGCCGCGCCTGTATCTTCTCCCGTTGCGCGTCGGTGTCACAGGCGGCTTCAGCACGCAGCCAACTCCCCTGCGCCGCAACCAGATGCTCGCTCGCTACCTGGACCTCAGCCAGCGCTTGCCAGTATTCGGCACTGCGCTGGTTCAGCTTCGCGGCCTGCTGGTATAACCGCTCACGCTCCTGGTTGCTCTTCATCAGCTCCGCTTCGCGAAACACCGGCTCCCCCCAGCGTGGATTGAAGACCTGGGCTTTCTTCAATAGCCCTACCGCAACCTCCGTCGATTGGCCCTCCGCCGCCAGCATATACACCGGCGCGCTCTTGCTTCCGGCGGCCATGGCATCCTCGAGCAAACTATGCTCGTCCTTTTGCTCCAACCGCCTGAGCAACGCCAGCCCTTCCTTACCGAGCGCCACCGCCGCCCCGCCGTTCTCGATGGCCGCCTGGTAAGCCGGCCGGGCCGCCTGGGGATCGTCGGTCGCATGGGCGTCAGCAAGATACACCGAGGCTACCGTGGCATCCAGCGTATGCTCGCCAAAATCGCGCCTCGGATCCAGCGGCCGTCCCCCTATCGTCACTGCGTGCGCCGCTCCGGGCGTCAGCAACGCCCCAGCCTCGTGATCCAGATCCGGCAGCGACTTCCCAAACGCATTCCTGGCGGCGATCGACAGACTAGAGCCGTTGCGCAGGTTGGTCATAAAGACGTGAAATCGCCCGGCATAGTCAGGTTGCGTAGCGAACAACTGCACCCGGGCCCAGTCCAGATCCGGGTCCGCCGGCGGGCCGCCCCAAGTGATGCGAGTGCCTTTTGCTTCGAAGGTGGAGAAGAGTTTAGGAAAGCCTCTCTCTACCTCAGCCGGCAGGCGGGGCGTATTTTCCTGCAGAAACAACTTAGCCAGCGCGGACATGGGTGGACGGCTCCCGGGAGCGAGCACGACGATATATCCGTCGCGTGCCTGCACAACCCCCACCGTGGGCTTCGCGGCTGCGGTGATCAGTACGCGAACAGGCCACAAGGTATTGATTTCACGGATGTCCAGCAACCCACCCAACATCCAGCGCATTTGCTCGAGCTGGGTCAAAACCTCCCGAGCCTGTCCGATGTCGCCATCCGTGGCAACCAGGAACGGTCCGATATTGAGCTCAGCCCAACGGTCCTTGGCCGAAAGACCAGAGCCACTCAGGCACACCATCAGCAGGAGCGCCAATGTCCGGTAATAAGGCGCCAACCTGTCGGCCATCAGCCGCTTACATGCGAGGTGGCGTTTTGATGACGATCGCCTTCGCAACCGGGTTCTCGGATTGGCCACAGTAGGAATGCGCTTCGGAAGCATCGAAGTAGACACTATCCCCCGGCCGGAGGATGTGGTCTTCTGACTGATAGTGTATCGCCAGAACTCCTTCCATGACGTGAATGAACTCGGCCCCGTCGTGTACATGGTCCCGAACCTCTCTCACGATGCGCTTCGGAAACTCGCCCAGATACGCGGACATGCTTTTATCGCTTGCCCCGAACGCCAACACTTCGAAGAAATAGCCAGGTACCGGGCTGTCGGGGCGGTCCGGGAATTTCAGTCTCTCTTCGGCCCGGACAATCGAAAAGGTCTTCCTCAGACGTTTGTCCGCGAAGAAGTGATCGAGTCCGACATCGAAAACCATGGCAATCCGGGCCAGTGTGGGCAAGGTTGGGATTAACTTGCCATTTTCAAGTTGGGCAACATCGAAGCTGATAAAGCCGTGTGTTTCCCTAAATCTACGAGCGCGATCTTCTTGCGGAGCCGCAGTTGTCGCGTCGAGCAATTACCGATGTCCGACGTTGCCGATGCGCTAGGAATCTCAGTGGCCGCAGCCAAGAGCCGCCCACTGCGGGCTCGGTCCGTACTGTGCGCCCGCATGGAGAAGCACTGCGGCCGCACGGGTCCGGCCGCGCTTCTCGCGTAGGTATTCTGCACAGGCCTTCAGCCTGTGAGCAAGCGTCATCTCGGCCTGAGTCGGCTCGTTTAATCGGCTCACCCTCGCGAGCGTCCTTCATCCGAGGCACCTCTTTGCGGTGCCGGTTTGACACTCTGCCGCGTGCGCACGCTACAATGCGTCAGGTCATGCTCAGCCTGTGCCCCACATCGTGAGCACCTCACCCAGGCTCCGTTCCGTGCGTTTGTTCTTGCCGGCATTGCTTGCCGTCGGGGCGGTTTTCACGTGGCAAAGCCTCACCGTGCGCTATTCATACGGCGGTAACTGGAGTGGATTATTCTGCACAGGCGCGCTGTCGCCGCCACCGGTTGCCCTGGCTCAAGAACACATCTACCTGAACCCCGGTAGCGTCGGGTACGACGGCCAGGCCTACCACTACATTGCGCACGATCCTTTCTTCCAGCGCGGCCTCAGCAAGGTTCTCGATGACCCTCGACTTAGGACTCAGCGGATCCTGTTTCCGCTGCTCGCCTGGCTGCTTGCCTTTGGCAGTGACTCTCGCATCGATGCCGCGTTGATCACCGTGCAATTGCTGTTCTGCGGCCCTGGCGTGTATTGGCTCTCGCGGCTTGCCGTGCTCCAGCAGAGGAGCCCCTGGTGGGGCCTGTGGTTTCTGGCGTTGCCGCCAGTACTCGTGTCGATCGACCGCCTGTTGGCCGATGGTGGCCTGGCTGCTCTGGCGGTTGGCTTTGTGTTTTATACGAGAACGCAGCGCTGGGCGGCCGTTTGGCTCATTTGCGCCCTCGCCGCTTTGACGAGAGATACCGGCTTGGTCCTGGTCGCGGCGATGGTCTTGTATTGCGCCTGGGAGGGCTTTTGGCGACGGGCCGCCCTATTCCTTTTGACGCTCGCACCGGCCCAGGCCTGGAAGTTCTTTTGCTCCCTCCATACGCCGGCGGATCCATCTCGCTGGCTCGGCTGGATACCGCTTCAAGGGCTCTTCACCCGCTTCTTCAATCAGCATGCCTACAACAACCTGCCATCGCCGGTGGCCACCCTTTGCGTGGCGCTCGACTACCTCGCCCTCCTGGGCATCGCGTTGGCAATCTGGCAGGCGATTGAACTCGCCCGCTCTCACCGAACGACGCCGGTTGCAATCGCTATCTACGGCTACGCTTTAATCGCTGTGTTCGTCAGGAATCCCGACGTTTGGGCCGATGTCTACGGATTCGGCCGCACGCTCGGCCCGTTGTTGCTGTTCCTGGCACTGGAGCGGCTTGCCATACAGCCCCAAACGGCATCCGCTGAGCGCTTAACGTGCCTGCCGACCGCCCTGGTTGACCCGCGAATCCTCTTGCAATGGGGCCGTCAGGTACTCAGTGTAGCGAAGGGACTGGCGGGAGGGTAGCGGATGTCCAATCAATATCTCCACCAAAAGCTTCTCACACCATGTTTTGGCGTCCTTTTCCGCACCCCGCAAAATGCTAAACTAAGTGCTGGATGATTTTCACCCGGCCGCGTAAGCAGGTTCGGCTTCCATATCACTTTACGCTTGCTCTCAACCTCGCCCCCCTTGCCTCCGTCCACCGCCCCCAACCAGAAACAGGCCAGCCACGCACTCGCCTGCGCCTGAAATCGACACCGCTTTTTTGATGAAAACCAGCATTCAGATCACCCGCGGAATAGAGTCTTTGTACGGGACTCGCGATGAGAACATCCGCCTGCTCGAGCAAGAGCTCAACCTTCGCACCCACCTCAGCGATGGTGGCTCGTTGGAACTCGAAGGCAACGAACCTGAGGTACGCCGGGCCGAGCGTATTCTGGCAGACTACGTCGACCTCGTCGGCGAGGGCCACATTTTCAATAACGGCGACTTGAACAGCTACATGCAGGTGGTTGTCCGCGACCCGAACGTGTCGCTTCGCCGTTTGGTGGAGAGCGGCAAGTCGCGGTCGTTCGGCAAGAAGGTTCTGGCGCCCAAGACCGTCAACCAGCGGCGTTATGTCGATGCCATCGAACATCACGATCTCGCCTTCGGCATCGGGCCCGCGGGGACCGGCAAAACATATCTGGCGGTGGCAATGGCCGTCTCGGCTTATCTGAACAAGCGCGTCAGCCGGATTGTGCTCACCCGCCCCGCCGTGGAAGCGGGCGAGCGGCTTGGATTTCTACCGGGCAGCCTTCAGGAAAAAATCGATCCGTACCTGCGTCCGCTCTACGACGCGCTGTTCGACATGATCGACTCTGAGAAGGTGGAAAAGCTGGTTGAGCGCAATGTGATCGAAATTGCGCCGCTCGCCTTCATGCGCGGCCGCACTCTAAACGATTGCTTCATCATCCTCGACGAAGCACAAAACACCACCTCCGAACAAATGAAAATGGTGCTCACGCGCCAGGGCTTCAACTCGAAAATGGTGGTCACCGGCGACCAGACTCAGGTGGACTTACCCACCGGCAAGCGCAGCGGCCTCAGGGACGCAGTCGACGTGCTCACCGGCGTAGAAGGCATTTCATTCGTCTACTTCGACGAAACGGATGTTGTTCGGCACACCTTGGTGCAGCGCATCGTAAAAGCCTACGAGCGATACAACGAACTGATTGGGACAGGACGTCAACTGGCTCTCAAGCTGGGCGGCGACGCGCCCCAAGCCCCACTCGCAGAACCGCCGGCGGACACTCGGGTTGAGATACCCGAGTTCCCGTCCCTCGCATAACCGCCATTGATGTCTCCTGGCTCTCCATCTGGACCTAGTAGGTTGGCACCGGTTTCCGGCAATGCCCGGAACCGAGTGCCGGGCATCCTCTACACCGCAGTCCCCGCCCCGGTCCGTCTAAGCGGCGCGGATAAGCGAAGCATTCGCGAATTCGCTCGCCTGCTGGACGAACGCGTCGCCGGCGGCCGAGGCTTCGATTGTCTGCTGACCGGCGATGCGGAACTGACCCGGCTCAATCGCGAATTTCTGCAGCACGATTATCCGACTGACGTGCTGAGCTTTCCATCCGGCGTGAAATCGGGTCCGCTCGGTGAACTCGCCATTTCACTGGAACGCGCTGCCGCGCAGGCTCATGAATTTGGCCATTCGACAGTCGACGAAATCCGTATCCTGCTTCTGCATGGCGTGCTGCACCTTATTGGAATGGATCATGAACGCGACAACGGGCGCATGGCCCGTGTGGAGCGAAAGTGGCGGGCCGAATTCGACCTGTCCGAAAACCTCATAGCCCGCTCACAGCCGCCCAGGATGACACGCGGCGGCTTACCGAGGAGGTCGAAGCAATGACCTTCCTCTGCTGGAGCGCCGCCATCATTCTGTCCATTCTGATGGCATTCGTGTCCTATGTGCAGCTGCTGTATTTAGAGTCGTTGCGTCTGCTGCGGCGGGAGACTCCGGCGCTCGAACACTTCCGGCAAGAGCTCTCGGCGGCGATCAAGTTGGATAGCGAACGCGGCTCGCTCTCCTTCTCGCTGATCAAACACATCTCGTTACCGCTGGTGGGCGTCTTTTTTCTTTGCGCTGTGATCAGGCCCGAAGCGCCGCCCTGGCAAAGCGTCCTCGAGGCGATTGGCTTGTCGCTGGCTTCCATGTTTCTCATGACATACGTCGTGCCGCAAGTGCTGTACCGCCGCACGACCGGTCTCTGGATGCGGGGGTTCATCCCCTTGGTCCGGCTCCTGGCGATCATCATTGGCCCGGTTTCCATGCTGCTCGGGCTCTTTCATTCTGTGCTCGACTACCGGGAGAACGGCAACGGTGAGCCCGAAAAGACGCCGCATCCATCCGAACATGTCGAAGCGCTCATTGATGCGGGAGCCGAAGAGGGCATTCTCGAAGAAGAAGACCGCGAGCTGATTCACTCGGTGGTGGCCTTTGGCGACAAAACCGTCCGGGAAGTGATGACCGCGCGGCCCAACATCGTGGCTATCTCGGCTGACAGATCATTGGAGGATCTGCGCCAGCTCGTGATTCACGAGCAGTACTCGCGCATCCCGATCTATAAAGACACCATCGACAACATCATCGGGTTTGTTCACGTGCGGGATATGTTCGAGCTCGACGAGGACGAACGCCAGCGCAAGCCGCTATCCGAGTTGATGCGCCCCATTCGGCTGGTGCCCGAAACCAAGCCCGTGAACGATCTGTTACGCGAGATGCAGCGCGACAGCACGCACATGGTCATCGTGGTCGACGAGTACGGCAACACGGCCGGGTTGGCGACCATGGAGGACTTGGTCGAAGAAATCCTGGGCGAAATCCGTGACGAGCATGAACCAGATCGCGACGTGCGCCAGGAATCGGATACGTCCTTTGTTGCGCCTGGCAGCCTGGACCTCGACCGTCTGCACGAGTTACTCGGCTTCCGGCCCGAAGAAGACACCGAGTCGACCACCGTCGGCGGCTTGGTCGCGGAGTGGTTGGGCCATGTGCCGCAGGTCGGTGAGTCGGTGGAGCGCGACGGGATCCGGATTGAGGTCCTCGCCGGCAACGAATTGAGAGTGGAACAAGTGCGAGTTTCGAAACTGGAAGCTGAGGCGTCCGTATGAAAAAAGGCAAAGCCGGCAAGCGCATCGCGCGAGTGGCCAGACGAGCCGCCATCAAAAGCGTCCAGGCGAAATCGAATGTTCAGGCAGCCAGACCAAAGCCTGCCGTGAAGCCGGCTATCCGGCGCCCGGCTCCGAACAGGACTGTCGAGGCCAAAACTGCGCTCCGCCTTTACCTTGCCACGGACCCGCCCGCGGGCCCGCATCGTGTGGGCTTCGTCTCGATTGCCGGGCGGCCGAATGCCGGAAAGTCGACCTTGCTGAATGCCATGGTGGGCGAGAAGGTGGCGATCGTAGCACGCCAGGCTCAGACCACGCGCACCACCATCCAAGGCGTAGTGAATGTCCCCGGGGCCCAGATCGTCCTCATCGATACGCCGGGCATTCACAAATCGGACACTCTCTTCAACCGCCGCATGATGGATACGGTGCGCGGCGCCTTGGAAGAGAAGGATCTGGTCCTGTTTGTCGTGGACGTTACCAAACCGATCACCGAGGAAGACGAACATGCTGTCAGCGCCTTGCACGATACGGCACGTGCATTCCTGGTGCTCAACAAAATCGACCGGCTAGAAGATAAGCGCGCGCTGCTGCCCCTGATCGACCGTTACCGAAAGTTGCGCGTGTTCTTCGAGGTGCTGCCCATCTCGGCCATCAAAGGCAAGGGAGTGGATGACTTGCTGAAAGCGATTGTTCCGTACTTGCCTGAAGGCGAGTCGCTCTTTCCCGAGGACCACTTCACCGACTTGCCGAAACGCTTTCTCGCATCCGAACTAATCCGCGAAAGAGTGCTGCGCGAGGCGGCCCAGGAAGTTCCACATGCCGTCGCGGTTTTGATCGACGAGTGGGAGGAGAAGCGTGGCCTCACCAGGATCGCCGCCACCATCATCGTGGAGCGGCCGGGTCAAAAAGCAATCTTGATCGGCGCGAGGGGCGCCATGTTGAAGAGGATCGGCACCGATGCCCGTCTCGAAATCGAAGAAATGCTCGGAGGCAAGGTCTTTCTTTCGTTGTTTGTAAGAGTTCAGCCCAAGTGGCGCGAGGATTCACAGTTCCTGAACACGCTCGATTGGCGCTCAATGGTAGGCTCAGAGTAACCCAGATGAAACGCGCCTTGGCTCTGCTTGTTCTACTCACCGCCTGTTTGGCCTCCACCTTGCTGGCTCAGAACAAGCCCTCAACGAGCGACGATCGGATTTATGATCAGGTCCGAATGAAGCTGGCGGGCGACCAGGATGTGAAGGGTGGCGATCTTGAGGTTACGGTCAAAGACGGCGCGGTCAAACTGACCGGAAAAGTGGAAACGGACCGCGGGAAAAAACGGGCCGAAACGCTTGCCAGGAAGGTCAAAGGCGTCAAGTCGGTCGACAACGAGCTCGTCGTAGGCCCGAAGTACTGAGCCTCAGGCTTTCCTCACCCGTGTAAACACACTAAACATACTGCTTTCGGCCTTTTCTGGACCCTGCCTAACGGTTTACAAAAGACAACAGATTCTTTCGTATCGAATTGATTCCTAAAGCGTAACTAATCCTGGGGCACTTGCGCCTCACTGTGTAATGAGAGGGTTTCTTTACAAAGCACTGGCCGGGGGGCAGGGCGCAAAAATGGCGCGCTTTCCGCTTAGGAGCAAGGCTGTTAGCCAGCTGAGCCGGGAGTCGTCTCGACTCTCGTTACCCTGCGTTTCGGAGCGACTGCTTGAGTTTTCACACAGACTCGTGAGGGAGCGGACACAAGGCTTCGGAAGCTCGATAACGACCGGGCGAAACGTGTATTTTCAGAGCAGCCGTGCGCGTCGGCCAGCGCATGGTACTTCCAGCGCTTCCGATTGCTCTTCATTGACCGCACTGAACCGCGAGCCTAAGCGTCTGTGCGAAAAGTTCAGCACAGACCTCAGCATGAGCTGTCGCACAACGAGCAAGGATGAAAAGGGATGTGGTGTTTTCCGCACAATCGCGCGTGGGCACGTGGCGCAGGCTGTTAGCCTGCTGAGCCGAGATTCGTCTCGGCTTTTTCGGCTTTTGCACCGACCTCGGCCTGTGCACTGGCGCTCGTCACGCTGTCTAGGAGTTTTCACACAGACTCGTCAGCCAGCGGATGGTGCTTCCAGCGCTTCAGATCGGTCTTCATTGACCGCACTGAGCCGCGAGCGTCAGCGAGCGGATGCGGCAACGCCAAATGCCTCTCCGGTTCGGCTGCCCCGGGTTAGTGTATTTATGGCTTTGATTGTTCTCGGTTCCAGCATTTTGCTGGCGCAGGACGCCGCCCAGCCGGCCGCCAGGCCCACCGACAAGCTCATCGGCGAGATCACGGCGGTGGATTTGGCGGCCAATAGGATCACCGTTAAAGACGACGCAACCAAGGCTGAATACTCGGTCTCGCTCGCGAATACGAAGACATTTCTCCGTGTGCCGCCCGGCGAAAAAGATTTAAAAAAAGCGACTCGTATCGATGCCGAGGCGCTGTCCGTCGGTGATCGCGTCGCCCTGCGCGGCAAGAAGACGGACGATAGCAAGACTTTTGAGGCAACCAGCGTTCTGCTCATGACTGCCGGTGATCTGGCGAAGATCCATCAGGCAGAGCTGCAAGACTGGCAGAAGCGTGGCAGCTCCGGAACGCTGACGGCGGTAGACGCCGCAGCCCACCAGGCCACCATGACCGTGCGCGGTGCCGATGGTCCAAAAACCGTGACGGTGAGCCTGCCCGATTCGGTGCAGTACATGCGCTACTCGCCCGCCTCCGTCAAAATGGCGGACGCCAAGCCTGGCACGATCGCGGATCTTCAGCCTGGCGATCAGGTCCGCGTGCTCGGCAACAAGAACGACGATGGAACCACCATTGCCG
>JBAUOG010000105.1:0-13821 GCA_049579625.1 Bryobacteraceae bacterium | reverse complement strand
CGTCCATACTCGGACACCAATCCCGACTAAGTATCTTCCAAATCTCGGTCACGGTATATCTTCGTGGCTGCATGCGCAATTCTCCTATACTGGAATTGCGCCCAGGACATTTTAGGCGTGATCTTTTTTGGGAAGGCTGAACGCTGCTACTTTCCAGGGCCGCTGACGTTCATCCTTTACGTGGACGCTTTTAGTGTGCCATTGGGGAGCCGGACCTGTCAAAAGGTCTCGTTCTTGACCGCCAGAAGAATCAGTCCTAGAGCGAGTAGGAACATCGCTACGGCATTTCCCCAATCGCGTTTTTCAATGCTTTTACCACACGAATAGGTAAAAAGGCAAAACGCCAAGAATCCCACGACTGAGCTAACGAGTTTCATACAGTTGGGGAAGTTTTACCTTTCCATCGTGCCTTAGCACCTTTAGCTGCGATCTGAACACGCTTCTTGGCCGGCAGTGCTGCCGCTCTCGCCAAGCCACCCTTACGCCCCAGTGCCACAGCAGCCGGGTCTTTTGCTTTAGGCGGTACGACTTTGGGTGATTCGCCGATGGATTCTAGGAAAACTTGCCGAGCCAGTTGGATCGGATCTCGCGGGCGTTTGGTTGCCATGGCCCAAGTATGCCATGCTTAGCGCTAAGCGGGTAAAGCTCAAGAAATTTCAAACTGACCCACTACCCAACCTTCGCTTGCCCATGGGCAGCTGGCATCAGCGGTGTTCCGAGGAAGTCGATCTTGGTAGCTCCGCCGCGGTGCTTATAACTGATCGCCTTGGTGCTCCGCTCGATGACCGTCGTCCGGTAAATGGGCGCGAGCCCTTCTTTCGTCCGTCTGGCATTCTCATTGTTTTCTTGCACCGGCGCCTGGGCCGAGAGAACGCCACTTATCAAGAGAAACGCGCCGATAAGCTTCGTCGCACATCTTCTTCCCACATTTTTTGTTTTCATAGTCGGTTTGTTGTTTCGCGCTGACTTCCCGCTCCAGCAGGTTCGTAAGAGCAGGTGCCGTACCGACTATCAGGACCGTTGACTTTGTTGGCCCGAAACCCGATTTGGAGCGCGAACGAGGCGAAATCGGGCTCGATTACTAACCACTTGTGGTCACTTGACCGCGGAGTGCCGCGCTGCACTTCATGCGACAACACGAACGTCGCCGGGAAACGGGGTCAGCATTCGCGCCGCTTGTGACCGTATGAGGTCAATTGGCCAGCGGGAGCGCATAATCTCGAGCGGGAAGGGGCCAATCAGGTGCTTGCACACCAGCAAGTCGTTAGCACGTGAGTGGCGCGACACCTGCACTACCTCAGATATGAAATCAACCATGCCCCGTTTCTTGAATGCGGCCCTTCTGGGCGTCGCCCTTTTAGCTTCAACGGCAATCGCGCCAGCAATGCTGCTAGCCGAAACCGCCTCAGTTACCTACCACGACAAAAGCCACAATGACGATCATGAATGGAATGGTCAGGAACAGAAAGCCTACGGCGCGTACCAAAAGCAGTTCCACCACAAAGCCAACGATTTTTCTAAGCAAAGCCCAAAGAATCAACAGGCATATTGGAATTGGCGTCATCAACATTCAGACGCCGTACTCAATATTGAAGTCAAGTAGCCTCGATCTCTTCTAGCTCCTCGCGAGTTGCGAATTTGACGCTCGCGATGTCTGCACATCTGGGCCGAGATCGCGGCCCAGAGCGATCCTCAAGTGATGCGGCCCACTTCATTTGCCTCGGCTCACAGCAGACAACAAAGCGGGATAGGGATTGATAATCGTATTGCCTCCCGGTTTGCTGAGAAACAGCTTGCGGATGGTTCCGGATACGGCGGAATGGACCGGCGTTCCCCTCGGGCTCAGAAGGTCGATCGCGTCATGAGGATGCCCGGAATGAACTTCATTGAAGGTATCTCGCACGTCCGCCAACGTCAGTCCATTAATGGGCGGCGTCATCTCGAGCAGGGAGGAACTGGACCCGATGGTGAGGAATGCCGCGAAAAGAGGAGCAATCCAAAGGGTGTTCCGCAAGGCTACTCCTCAAGAATCGCGGGAGTGCCCGGTACAACCATGTGCGAAAGGTCATTTGCATCCCAGTTCGTCAGCCGGATGCATCCATACGACTCCTCATGCCGGATATGGCCCGGATCAGGCGTTCCGTGAATTCCGTAGTGGGCTTTCGATAGCCCCATCCATACGACGCCCTCCGGATTGTTTGGTCCCGGCGCCAACCTCTCCGTAGCCCTCGCTGGATCCACATTCCAATAGTGCACGGGATCCCAATTAAACCACGGGTCGCGTATCACGCTCAGGATCTTCCAATCCCCGATCGGCAGCGGGTCATGTGAGTCGCCCATAGTGGCGGGATACTGCGCCAGAACTCTGTCGCCAGCCCCCAACGCCGTTACCGTTCGCTTTGACTTGGAAACCACCACACGTGACGCCCGCTGGATAGGAGCGAGCCGTACATTCGCTACGGTAATCTGCTCTCCCGCCGTATCCAGTTTCGCGCCGGGATTCAACTCCGCAAGCAGTCTGGGTGACATGTGGAACTTCTCACCCAACTTCTCTTGCGGCGATTCCCATCCCATCCATTTCAATTTGGCCTGATCTTCAGCTTTACTGGGTATCGGGTCGAATGGTCCTTTGACGTCCGCGGCCGTAATCGTATAGGTGATCAACAGCGCGCCGGTATACGCATCGAGCAACTGCCACATCTCCGCGTTAATGACTCCGCTTGACTTCAACCCGTGGTTCTCCTGCTACCCCTTGATCGCAATGGCCAAGTCGTCTCCGTAGCGGCCGTCAATCTCTCCGGGAGAAAATCTCGCACAGCCAAGAAGAATCTGCGCACGAATCACCCTCGGGCCGGTTGCTCCTGGTGCTACCGCTGCGGTGGTCGGCTGTTCCACTTCGCGAGAAATCCGATCTCCGGAGAGAGACCCTCCAATGCTTGCCATTTGCAAAGGTCAGAGCCATGGCCATGACCCGATATGAAGTAGTCTGTCGCATGCAACTGACAAGGAGGCACGCGCGCAGCCGTTTGCAAATCGATACGGACAGCAACATCGACATCCAGACCCCGCAGCCCATAATTCGTTAATACGTCGTGGACGCGATGTTTCAGGATTCTTGTCGCAGGGCTCGGGAAACCGGCTGCAGTTGCCGCCGTTATGACCCTACGCGGTCGTTTGACCATAGGGCGCCAGCAGCTTGAGGGCACTTGCCGGCATAATGCCCTTCGATTGGAACGCCGCCAGTCATTCGGCCCACCTCATGCTCTCAAAGAGATTGACCAGGACGGTATCAAAGGAGAAATGAAATGCTTGGTATGGGACTCGTTGGAACTGTTATTGTGATTTGTCTCGTTGTCTTCCTCATCCGCAGGGCTTGACCGAAAGATTTCGCGGGTGGGTTCACGGATGGACCTTTTGTGCTTCATTCGCTCATGAGGAAGTCGGTGGTCTTCCGCCGGCGTGATCTCCCAATAAATGTTGCAGGATGGTTTACACCATAAGCCCGGTTTCACCTTCAGGTTCACTCTGTCTCTCGCTATCTCCTTGAAGAGCCGCTCCGATACAACGAAGGAGCGGTCCCGCTGGGATAGCTTCGAGACCGTTTGCGCAAGTCTGCTAATCGGCGAATGGCGCATCACCTGTGCGGAACGAAGCGATCCCCGCCTCAGCGGTCGGGCGAAACCAATACTTCAGCCCAACTAACTAAGTACGCGACTTCGGAATTTCGGTCACGTATCGCTGTCCGTTCCCTTCACGCTAAGAGCTTCTTTCCGCGCCGCGCGCCTCAGAGCGAGTGAAGACTCCGGCACAGAACCGCGCGCGTCAGCAAGCCTGAATGGTCCTTGGGACCATCGGAACTAATGAAAATGATCGCAGCGCAGCCCTCGACAGCAGAGAACCCCGACCGTGAGGGAGGGGACATGGCCCGCACAACACTGCGATCCTGGATCATTTTCGACGGGGCGGATTCGCAGGTTCTGACGAACACCGAATAAGAGCCGCGCGGACCGAAGTGGCGCGTCAATCGATGGCAGGGCCGCTGTCACCTTTCCTGAACAGTAATTTACCGAACGAAATCAAGCGGTTAGGAGCCAGTTGTCATGGCCTACGCGCAGCCGGCCCCAAACTGGGTGCAGAGCTTCGGGAAATAGCGGCGGCGAGTGGCCCGATCCTTTCAGAGGCGGGGCAGGGGTGCCGAGGTCAGTCCGAAGGCGCGGGCTTTTCCAAAGACTCAGCCTGGGGGTTGGGAACCCGCGGCGGGCCGCTTAACCCCACCTACCCAAAGCAAGTAAAGCTGTGGTCGGTCATGCAACATTTCATTGGCGACAAATCCGTTTCGGCGCGTTTCCTCCGCGAGGCGGTTCGAGGTGGCCATGAACGGAGGAGCGGTTTGCTCAAGTGGGTTCGTTTTTTCGTATCCTCGATGCTCGGCCCCGCCTGGAGGCATCGGGCACCAGTTCGTTTCGCAAAAAGCGATGAGGACTTCGGCACAGACTCCGACCCTTCCTCTCAGGTTGTATCGGAAAGCCACTAAGTCTTTGGAGGTCAACAATTTGGGTTCGAATGCAAGTGCCTCGCCGGATTGCTGCCGGGACTCGGTAAACCTCCCGAACTGCTGCCGGTTTTCGACTGTTCATTGGCGGCCAAATGTCCATCATCTGCCGTTCGCTTCGCACGAGGCTTGAGGCCGGACCCCGGGACATGGTCCGTTTCGTAGCCCTGGGTGACCGCGAGAGGGCTCATTGGGATTCTGGGTTGACGGTTGATCAAATGTTGACTTAAGTGAAGGAGAATCAATTGGATGAGTTCGAATGCAGAGCTGACACCAACGGCCTCGGCCGCGCCGAGTTCGTTTCGTAATCTTCCGGTGCGAAGTCGTCGAGACGTCTTCTCATCTGTGGGGGCGAACGGGGTTCCTCTCATATCGGGTTCGCTTCGTAAACGGTCCGAGAGGCAATCAAGCGTACTGTCGATTTGCCGAAGCGGGTTCGTTATTTCGCGGCCTCGATATTGCGACCCGACCGTCCGCTGCTGCCCGACTTCGTTTCGCAAAAAGCATTGGCGGCTTCCGCGGCAAAAGCAGACTCCCATCGGGATTATCGGCAAGACTCCAATAAGTCTTTAGGGGCCAATCATTTGAGTTCGAACGCGCAGTGCCGTTCCGGAACTTTTAACCCAGGATCGGATAAACTCAACGTTTCCAAGATCCCTCGGCAAAACCAGATGAAACTAACGCGCTACGCAGGCAATCCCATACTGTCGCCCCACCCAGACCATCCCTGGGAGGACTTGGCGGTCTTCAATCCGGCGGCGTGGTACGACGAGGAGTATCGGAAGGTGGTGCTGCTGTACCGCGCTGCCGAGTCGCATCCCGAATATAAGTGTTACTTCGGCCTGGCCACGAGTTCGGACGGATATCATTTCGAGCGTGTTAGTGACCAGCCTGTGCTTAGTCCGAGCGCGGAAGGCTTCGACGGGGCTACGATCCAGGACCCGCGCATCACCAAAATGGGCGAGTGGTTCTACGTCACTTATGCCTGCCGTCACTATCCTTTCGGCCAGTTCTGGAAGCCGGAAGTAAAGCGGCGCTATGCCACGCCGGACTGTCCGCCGGAGTTCCCCCGCTATCTGCGCACCAATGCAACCCTGACCGGCTTAGCAATGACCCGCGACTTTAAGACCTGGATTCGCGCCGGCTGGATCACCGATCCGCTGCTGGATGATCGGGATGCGATCCTGTTTCCCGAAAAAATCCACGGCAAATTTGTCCTGATGCACCGGCCGTTGGAGTGGACCGGAGAGAAGTACGGCTGCGAGCACCCGAGCGCCTGGATCTCCACGGCGGATGATTTGCTGGGCTTTAAGTTCACCGACAGCCGGCTGCTCATAACGAACAAGTACCCGTGGGAGACCGCCAAGCTCGGCATCAATACGCCGCCCATCAAAACTCCGCACGGCTGGTTGACGATCTATCACGCTCTGGGCGAGGACAAGTTCTACCGCCTGGGAGCGCTACTGCTGGATCTGGACGATCCAGGCAAGGTTTTACATCGCACACCCGACTGGCTTCTGCAACCGGAGGCGTACTACGAAATCGAGGGCTTTTACCGGGGAGCTTGCTTCCCGTGCGGCGCTGTGGTGATCGATGGCACGCTGTTCGTTTACTACGGGGGCGCGGACAAATATTGCGCGCTGGCCACCTGTTCGCTTCAGGAATTAATCGATCACCTGATAAGCTGCCCTGCGTAAAGAATCCATGGACCCCATCGACCTGACGATCATCGCCTGCTATCTGGTCGTGATGGCGTTAGTTGGCTTGTGGTCGGCCAAAAAGGCATCGAAGAACGCTGAGTCGTACTTCCTGGCGGGCAAGAGCCTGCCGTGGTGGATTATCGGAGTGGCGCACGGCTCCAGCGGGGTGGATATCACTGGCACCATCTGGTTCGTGATGATGCTGTACATCTACGGCATGAAGGCCACCTGGCTGCTGTGGGTTTGGCCCCTGTTCAGCGTGGTCTTCCGCATGATGTACCTGGGGACTTGGGTGCGGCGCTCCAATGTGCTGACCGGGGCCGAGTGGATGCGCACGCGCTTCGGACACAGCCGCGGGGCGGAATTGGCGTACGCGAGCGTGGTGGTCTATGCCCTGGTTCATGTGGTCGGCTTTTTGAGCTACGGGTTTCGCGGCATCGGCGAATTCACGAAACCGTTCTTCCCGTGGGAAGTCCCGGACGCCTGGTATGGAGTCGCCATGTTGCTGATCACCGGTGTGTACTGCGTGGCGGGCGGCATGTACGGCGTTGTGTGGAACGACCTGATCCAATTCGGCCTCAAGCTGACCGCCGCGGTGGGCATCGTGGTGATCACCATCCGGACGATCCGGCCGGAGCAGATCATGGCGGCGGTACCGCCGGGCTGGGACCATCTGTTCTTCGGCTGGAAACTGAACTTGGATTGGGGCGCGCTGATGCCGCAGCTGAATAACCGGATCTACGGACCCGTGCAGCAGGGCGGCGACGGCTATTCCTTGTTTATGTTCTTCACCGGAGCGTTGCTGCTGAAAGGGGTCCTGGTTAGCATGGCGGGACCTACGCCCAACTACGCCATCCAGCACGTCCTCTCCACCCGCAGCCCGCGCGAAGCCGCGCTGGAGAACATGGTGATGGCGATGGTTTCGCTTGCGCCGCGCTTCCTGCTGATCGCCGGCATCACGGTGCTGGGCCTGGTCTTCTTCAGCCCGGAGCTGGCCTCCATGGGAGCCAAGGTGAACTTCGAGAAGATTCTGCCGAATGTACTGCGCGATCACGTGCCAGTAGGGCTGAAAGGCGTGCTCATCGCGGCCTTGCTCGCTTCCTTCATGAGCACCTTCGTCTCTACTGTGAACTCCGGTGCAGCCTATGTTGTGAACGATATCTATAAGCGCTACCTGCGGCCCTCGGCTCCGCCCCGGCAGCAAGTGGTACTGGCTTGGATCACGTCGGCCTCAGTGATCGTGCTCGGCATTCTGTTCGGGCTTGCCACTTCTTCCGTGCACGGCGTGACGGAGTGGATTGTCTCCGCATTGGTTCCGGCCTTTGTGGCGCCCAACGTTTTGAAATGGCACTGGTGGCGGTTCAACGGATACGGCTTCTTCGCCGGAATGGTGGCGGGTACGGCCGCGGCCATCCTGAAAGTCTTCGTGAACATTCACCCCGTGCTGGCTTTTCTTCTGATTCTGGCGATCAGTTTCGCCGCGTCCATCGTGGTGTGCCTTGCCTCGCGACCGGAAAGCGATGCCGTGCTGATGAGCTTCTATCGCAACGTTCGTCCTTGGGGGCTGTGGGGGCCCGTCTACGAGAAGTGCCGGGCCGAAGATCCCACGTTCCAGAAGAACCGGGAGTTTCGGCGCGACATGTGGAACGTGGCGGTGGGCATGGTTTGGCAGACCAGTTCCGTGACCGCGCCGATTTACCTCGCCATCCAGCACTGGCGGGAATTATGGGTTTCTCTAGCGGTGTTCGGGGTCACCTCGCTGATCTTGAAGTTCACTTGGTACGACCACCTGGGGCCAGGTGAGATGTATCTAGTGAAACCCGTCCAGGTGGTAGAAGCGGAAGCTCTTACAGGTTGAGGGTTTGTTCCGCGGTCTTGCAGACTGAACTTTCTGCGGGCGATGGCGTATATATGGTGAGACGCCCGAAGATACCCATGAGCAACCGCAAATCTCTGTCGGTGGAGGAGGGTGACGACTCGGGTGACGCGAGCAACTTGGGCTTGCTGACGAACGCGCTTCAGCGCTGGGCCGCCACGGAAACGTCGTTCGCTTTTAACGGACGCACCTACAGTGCGGCCGAGCAATCGGCTAATGAGGGACGCATGGACGTGTGTCTCCACACGGTGGAAAGTCTGCTTCGTGGATTGCGAACGAAGGGGGGAAGAGCGACGGTCCGCGAACGCATCGCGGCCGCGTTTGTGGAGTTTGCAAAGCCGGCGCTGGGGCTGGACGACTGCCACATCGCACTCCTACTGGACAACGGATTCGCCCAGATGGGAGGCCACCTGGGCCGGTACGCCCGGCGGTTTGATGCGTCGGTCAGCTCCGAAGACCTGTTCCAGGCGTGCCGGAATGCGTGGGTGGCGTGCGGTCTGCAGTCACTATTTGGGGATGCGATGGTGGTAACTCCGTCGATCTTCGCCTACAGCATGCTGTATCCCTACAGCGACAATTACCTGGACGATGCGTGTGTGGACAGCGCCGCGAAGCGTAGCTTCAGCGGACGATTCCGGAGTCGCCTGGCCGGGCGGGTTGTGCCGCCGGCCAATGTTCGCGAAGAGGCGATCTGGGAACTGGTCGGCTTGATTGAATCCGAGTATGAGCGGGCCGATTACCCGTCTGTGTATGCGAGCCTGCTGGCGATCCACCGATCGCAGGAGGAGAGCATCCGGCTGATGGATCGGCATGGCCTCGCGGAACAGAATGGGCAGCCTCTGGATGTGACCCGGCTGGTGTTTGCCAAGGGTGGAGACTCGGTGCTGGCCGACGCCTATTTGGCAGCCGGACGACTGACGGCCGCGGAGGCGCGATTCGCGTTTGAGTGGGGCGTGTTGCTGCAACTGGGAGACGATCTGCAGGATGTGCGTGAAGATGCGGCGGGCGGCATCCGGACGCTGTTTTCCCAAGCGATGGGGTGCGAGCCGCTGGACGAGCTGACAAACAGAACCTTCCATTTCACGCAACGCGTGATGACGGAACTGGATGAGTTGGAGGCGGCGCCGGCGGCACTGAAGGAGTTGATACAGCAGAGTTCGTATTCCTTGCTGATCCGCGCGGCCGGGGCCGCACGGGAGCTGTACTCGCGGCCTTACATTGCGAGGCTTGAGACGTACTCGCCGTTTCGGTTTGCGTTTGTCGACAGCCGGCGGGAGCAATTGGCGAGACGTCAGGACTTAATCGAAAAGCTGGGCGAGGTGTTTCTGGCAGCCGAGGATGACGAGTCGTGGTTCTCGATCGCTCCGCGCCTGACATCTGTTTTTCCGGCGGCGGCGGCTCGGGAGTAGATACTAGGACTATGACTCCGGGACAACCCCAGCCCAAGCTACAACTTGCCAACACCGCCGACTATCGCGAATCGTACGCCAACAGCGTGCAGATGCGGGTGAATCTTTGGGACTTCTTTCTGCTGTTCGGCACCATCAATCAGACCGGGCCGGACACGGTGACCATCCAGAACTTCCAGGGCGTGTATTTGAGCCCGCCGCAGGCCAAGGCGCTATTCAATGTACTGCAGCAGAATTTGAAGCAGTACGAAGCAGCATTTGGCGAGATTCGTTTGGAGACACAAAGCCAGGGCGACGTGATTCAATAGCGGGCTTCCCTGATGCCGCCAGCGCGTCGTCCACCAATGCCCCGTCTGCCGCCGTTTGCGCTGGCAGATGCGAGACCGGCATCGTCCAAGCAGCGCCAAGGGACGATGCTGTTAATTTTCTTCCTGCTGTTTACCTTGCTGTTCGCGGCGTTCCACCTGCCGTTGCTGAGGCTGCCTTACTTCTGGGACGAGCATGGGCAGTTCATTCCCACCGCGCTGGATCTGCTGCGCGACGGCGCTTGGGTGGCGCACTCGACACTGCCCAATATCCATCCCCCGGGCGTGGAAGCGTACCTAGTGGTCTGGTACAAAGTGTTCGGTTACTCGATCCTGGTAACGCGGATTGCGATGCTGCTGCTGGCGGGATTGGGATTGCTGGGCACGTTCCTGCTCGCGATTGAGTTGAGCAAGAAGGCCACCGGCGCGCCGGCTTTTGTGCCACCGCTGCTGCTGATGGTGTCGCCGCTGTTCTTTATGCAGGGCATGATGGCGCAGCTCGATATGCCGGCTATGGTCGGCACGGTGCTTGCGTTGTTGTTCTTTGTCAAAGGCCGGCACGGTTGGGCGGCAGCGGCCTGCATCGCGCTGGTGCTGATGAAAGAGACGGGGCTGGTGGTCCCGCTGGTGTTCATGGGCCTCTCGATGTGGAGGCGCGAATGGAAACATGCGGCGCTGTATCTGGCCGCGCCGGCAGCGTTGGGAGTGTGGCTTCTGGTGCTGCATTCGGCCACCGGACAATGGGCGGGCAATGCCGACTTCGCACGCTACAACCTGAGTTACTCGCTGCATCCGGTGCGCATTGTGTTGACGGGTTTACGGCGCTTCTACTATCTGTTTGTGGCAGAGTTCCGCTGGATCGGAACGCTGGCGCTGGTTTTGGCGGCCGGCAAAATGCGACAGCTGCTGACACCCACCTGGGTTCCGGTGGCGTGGGTCTTCGCGGCGAACCTGCTACTCATGACGCTCTTCGGGGGGGCAGCATTGGAGCGCTACCTACTGCCGGTGCTGCCGCTGTTCTATATCGCGGTGAGCGTCGCGCTGACGACCTACCGGCGGTGGGTTGGTGGACTGATGACAGCGGCACTGGGATTGGGGCTGATCGCCAGTCTCTTCGTGAATCCGCCGTATCCGTTTCCGTTCGAGAACAACCTGGCGATGGTAGATTTTGTGAGCCTGCAAGAGGTGGCGGCCCACTACCTGGAAGACAATCTTCCTGCCAGCAGGATTGCCACAGCATGGCCTTACACGGCAGGGCTCGAGCGCCCCGAGTACGGGTTCGTGCAGCGCGGCGGGCTGCGCGTGGTCGAGACCAACGATTTCCATCTTTCGTCGATCAAGGCGATTCCGCCGGAGCAATTCGACATTTTGGTTGTCTACACACGAACCTGGACGCCTGAGGGTGGCGTGATCCAATTCCTGCTGGTGCGGCGGTTTCTGGCGAAGTTCTATGAGTATGCGCCAGAGGTCACCGATGCCGATTGCGAGAAGCTGGGGCTGACGCCAATGGTTGCGTGGTCGAGGCGCGGGCAGACGATCACGGTGTATAAACGCACGGGGATGCCCGGGGCGTAGGCGACGAGGAGTTTAGTTAGTGTCAATCCGCTTGCTGACGCACGCGGTTCTGTGCTGGTAGGAGAAGGAGGGTAACTGTATGTCAAAGATTGTCGTAATTGGGGGCACCGGAACGGTCGGGAGCCAGACCGTTCAAGAGTTGCTGAAGCGTGGAGCTGATGTGCGCGTGATGACCCGTTCGGCCGACCGGATTGCGTCGCTACCGAAGGGCGTCGAGGGCGTGGTCGGAAGCATGCTGAAGCCGGAGTCGCTGCCGGCGGTTTTTGCGGGGGCGGACAAGTTGTTTCTGATTACGCCGCTCGACCGCGATGAGACCGCCCAGGGTATTGACGCCGTGGATGCGGCGGTTGCTGCAGGCGTCCGGCGGATCGTGTTTCTCAGCGTTCACCATGCTGACAAGGCGCTCACGATTCCCCATTTCGTCTCAAAGCTTCCGGTTGAAGGCGTAATCCGGGCAAGTGGCGTGGAATACACGATCCTGAGGCCCAACAATTTTTACCAAAATGATCTTGCCGTGCTGGATGCCATTCGTGCCGGCATCTACCCGATGCCATTGACCAGCGTGGGAACGAGCCGCGTGGACGTGCGGGACATCGCCGAAGCCGCCACCATCACCTTGACCCAGTCGGGCCACTCCGGCAAGACCTATTCGCTGGTGGGTCCGAAGGCTTGGACGAGCCCGGAGACGGTCGAGCTCTTGACGCGACATCTCGGCAAGCCGGTGCTGTACGTTGGAGACGATCTCAAGGCCTGGGCGGCGCAAATGCGCGCTTTCATGCCGGGCTGGCTGGTACGGGATCTGGAAATCATGTTCCAGTATTTTATGACCGAAGGGCTCCTCGCGACGCAAGCTGAGGTCGATGAGCTGACGGCGGTACTGGGGCACGCGCCAAGGAGTTATGAGGCCTTCATCAAGGAAGTGCTGCCGGTGTAAGCAGCGCTAGCTAGGGACCACCGCTGCTCAGGTCTCAAGTCGTTCGGGAATTGCTCAGCTTCCGTGCCAGCGCCAGCAGAGACACAACCGCGATGACGTTTAAGACGGCTTTCCCGATTACATCGATTCGAGGCCAAACACTGCTGCCTGCGAAGCCGCCTACCATGCAAACCAAGATCGCGCTGAATACCACGCCCCACCGATGTATGTCGCTCCATTCCGTACTGGACGACCAACGGCGTATAACGGCGTAGGCAAGTATCGCCCAGAGGAGTCCCGCGGCTAATGGGATTGCGGGAGCAATCGGGACGTTCGGGATGAAGACGAGCGAGATTAGCACCCACCAGGGCATGCCTAGCAGGAACGTACCCATTTTTACCAGCCACGGATTCGGAGCCTTGCGCGAGGGGCTCATTCCGGCATCGGCGATCCCACGCACGGCCCACGCGGCAGCTGCCAGCAGCGCAATCGCCAGCAAGCCCGCGAAGATCAAAGCCGGTGGCGGCGAGTATTTCGGCGCATGAAAAACAACCGTCCGCGCCTGTTGAGTCCAGGTGAACCATGCGATGAAAGAACCAAGCATAAAAACGGGCGCGCTGATAACCAGTCCACCGGTACGCAACCACTCTTCATTGCGGCGTTCGGGAAAGATCAACTGCGTGAGCTGTATCGGCACTAGAACAACCCAAACGCTCTCATACCCGAGCATGTAGAGGAAGTACACCCAGTTAACGCCAAAAGCGCGGCCGTAGGCCTGGCCGGAGAGCCACGGAAGCGGGGCGATAGAGGTCTGTTGAATGATGAACTCTTCGGCGACCGCGAGGGCCAGACCCAACAAAAGCATGCTCGTCCAGCCAGCGCGCCAACGAAGGGCGATTTCACGGATCATCAAGGCGCCGCATCCCCACACCATAATCTCCGGGATCAGGACGACGAGAAAGCTGACCCTAGTGGCACCACTGAGCACTTCGGCGACTACTGGAGCCAGTATCAACAGCGTGATTGCCGGTGCAATTCGTTTGCGCCATGACTGGCTGGTTGACGCAGCGCTTGCGACATAGCCCATGTACTTACCCTTCCCTCTTTGACTTCGCGTGCCGGCGAGTGGTCGTCTCAGCTTCCCGCAGAATCGTTTTGAGATCCCAGGTCAGTCGGCCGCTGTGAAGTTCGCCAACCAGGCTTCTGATCCAGGCGAGTTCCGCTTTACGCATTGCGGAAAGATATTCGCTCTCAATCAAATTGATCCTCTTGACTCGAGGAATCAACGCTGCAATGGAGTTATCGAGCTCCGTGATGTTTTGTTCAAGCCAACGGATGCGCTGTTTCAGGGTCGGAATCGCGTCTTTCGGGGTCAAGTGAACCAGGAAGCTCAATGCGGCCATGAATTCTGAACTCTCCTGCAACGGGACGGAAAGCATCTCGTGGATCCACTCCATGAGTGCGCCTCGACCCGCCTGCGTGATGCCATAC